>JBBECS010000040.1:49053-76741 GCA_040881685.1 Acidimicrobiia bacterium
GAGGCGCGCCCGCGACGTGCGCGCGGCCAACGCGCCCAGCACCGTGTACGCCTCGAGCATGGGTTGTTCCGAGCCGCCGAGCGCGGGCAGCTGGTAGAAGTGGTCCATCACCCAGAGGGAGTCGAAGCCCGACTCCTCGCCGGCGACGGCGATACCGACAAACGCCTCGAAGAGCTCGCCGTCGGACACGCCCAACGTGAAGTTCGGCAGCTGGAGACCGAACTTCGTCATGCGTCCTCGAGCAGGATCTCACGCACCTTGAGGATCACGTCTTCCTCGAGTCCGATCGCGTCGGCGTAGCCGAGCCAGGTGCCGTACTTGGCGTGCACACCTGCGAGCAGACCTTCCATGCTCGGTGCGTGCGCGCCGAGGAGATCCTCGGGCATATCGTCCCACACCTTGTCGCGATCAGGAAGATCGGGAATGCCGGCGCGCTCCGCCCGTCCGCGCTCGATGATCCTGTCGACCACTTCGTGCGTGAGCACGTAGTCGGCGACGATGTCAAGGTCGCCAACACCGAGCAACCCGAGCAGGAAGGCCGAGAACACCCCGGTGCGGTCCTTCCCAGCCATACAGAAGTAGACGGCGGGCAGCGCGTCGGGCTCCACCAGCGTTCGCACCGCTGCGGCGTACGCGCGCGAGCCAGCTTCCAACATACGGAGGTAGATCTCCGCCACGGTTCCGGGGATCACGGCGTCGGGCGGGCGCACCGTGTGCAACACCTGGTCGACGGTCGGCACGTGCACGTGCTTGATGTCGAGGTTGCCGAGTCGCCCGATGCCGATGCGGTCAAGCTCGTCGTGGGCGCGGAAGTCCAGCGCGGTCTTGATGCCGATCTGCGCGAGACGCGGCCCGTCGGCGTCCGTGAGGTGATGCAGCGAGTCGCTGCGGTAGACGAGGCCCCACTTGACCCTGCGGTCGCTGGCCGTCGCGTAGCCGCCGACATCGCGAAAGTTGATGGGGCCGTCGAGAGTGACTCGACGGTCGGTCACGGGCATCGCAGCAACGAGACTGTTACTCCTCGGCGATGGAGATGGCCTGCTTCGGGCACTGGCGCACGGCCTGCTCCACCTTCGGTCGCAGGTCGTCGGAGGGGTTCTCCTGGAGGATGTAGAGGAAGTCGTCGTCTCGCACCTCGAACACTTCGGGCGCGATGCCCATGCAGATCGCGTTGCTCTCGCACAGGTCGAAGTCGACCACGACTTTCCAGGCCATCACCCACTCCCTTCCCGATTCGGCTTCACCCTACTCCGAGGGCAGATTCGTAAAGTCGGGGTCCCGCTTCTCCAGAAACGCCGCGATGGCCTCCCGGTTGGCCGGAGCCCCGGTCAGGTCGGCGAAGACCGCTTCCTCGCGCGTGCGGGCGGCGCGAGCGAAGTCGAGGCGGGTCGCCAGGAGCAGCCGCTTGGTCTCGACGAGCGACACGGTCGGCATGCGGGCGATGGCGCGGGCCACTTCCAGCGCCTCCTCGACCAGCTCTTCCGGCGCGCACGCCCGCCACGCCAGCCCACACGCCACTGCGTGGTCAGCGCCGAACCACTCGCCGGTGAAGAACGCATGCGCGGCCGCCTGCCAGCCCATGACCGTGGGGAGCGTGAACGTGCTCCCCGCCTCGGGCACCACACCGAGCGGAGCGAACGGGAGGCGGAAGCGCGCGTCGGTGCTCGCGAGCACGAGATCGCAGTACGGGAGCATCGTCGTGCCGATGCCCACGGCCACGCCGTTCACCGCGGCCACGATCGGCTTCGGGAACGCTTCGAGCGCACCCACGAACCGCCGGAACCCGTGCTCGGCCACCGCCTCGTCCTGCCGCGCATCGTCCGCTCCGGGTGTCGACAGCCGTCCCATCTCCGCGAGGTCCTGCCCTGCGGAGTAGGCGGTCCCCTCGCCGGTCAGCACGACCACGGCGAGGTCGTCGCGCGCCTCGGCCTCGTCGAGTGCGTCGGCCACCGCGCTGTAGAGCGCGGAGTCGAACGCGTTGCGTGCCTCGGGGCGAGCGAAGGTGATGAGCCGGACGCGCTCCGCGTCGTCGATCTTCAGCATCGGCTAACCGGCCGCGAACGGATCGGTCGTCAGATGACGGCTCAGGTCACCGAAGAGATCGCACAGGAACACCCGCTCCGTGAGACGCCATTCCCCATCGACCTTGGCGAAGGTGTCGTGGTAGCGACCCGCGATCACTGCCTGCAACGGGAAGTCGTCGACCTGCTGGAAGACGGTGAAGTACGACCGCGCGGTGGCGGTACCGGCACCTTCGTCAGCGTCGATGACGAGGTTGGTCGTGACGTGCTTGGTGCGTGGGGTGCCGTCGTCGTAGCGCCGCACCATCTGCATCTTCTCGAGCACGTGCGCGGAGCCTTCTGCCCCCGGATCGTCATACCCGCCGCCGCGATAGCGCGCGTGGGCGAAGAGCTCCGCGACACCTTCGAAGTCACCAGCATCGAGTCGCTCTGCATAGCCGTACACGATGTGCTCGATCGCGCTCCTGGCATCCATGACGCGGGCGACGTTAGCGTCCAGCCTCATGGCGATCGGGGCTACGCGGGTGTTCCACCTCAACGTGAACTGCTCCGACTTGGAGCGTTCTCTCACCTTCTACCGGGACCTGCTCGGGCTCACCGCGGTCGTCCGCACCACACCGGCCGAGCCCCAGCCGGGCGGAGCGTTCGGGCTCGAAACCGTGCAGTGGGATGCGTGGATCCTCGGCGACAGTCGCGGTCTCGACGGTGTCGCGATCGACCTCCTCGAGTGGCAGGTCCCGGCCCCGGCCGGGCGGCCGTATGGGAAGGCCAACACGCCCGGCTTCGGTCGGATCGGGATGACGTCGAGCGACATCGACGCCACGTACCAGCGCCTCATCGATGCCGGCGTTGATTGCTACGGCGAACCGCACGACGTCGACGTGGAGGGCATCCCGTCGATGAAGGCGTTCGTGTGCGAGGACCCGGACGGCACGCTCATCGAGCTGATCTCCGGCGACGCCGACCGGATCAGCGTCGGGATCGTCAACTGCTCCGACTTGGAGCGATCGGTCGAGTTCTACGAGCAGGTGCTCGGCTTCAAGTCAATCGCTCGGTTCGGTTCCGGTGTTCGCGACGGCACGGGGCTGCGGCTCGGCGAGAAGGTCGACTGGGAGATGGTCTATCTCGACGACCCCCGAGGTGAGTTCCAGTTCGCCGTCGACCTGGTGAAGTGGCACTCCCCGACGAGTGACGGTCACGCGTACGACCGCGCCAACCACTTGGGGATCTATCGGATGGCGCTGATGACCAATGACATCGACGCCGCCTACAACGAGCTGTGCTGCCTCGGCGTCGAGTGCGTGTCACCACCCGCGACGCTGCAGATGGGTCCAGGCATCCCCGAGCTCCGCGCGCTCCTCTTCCCCGACCCCGATGGCGCCATGCTCGAGCTCATCGAGTCACCCACGACCTGACCCAGAAGTTCTCGGCACGCTGAAGTGCCTCAGAGGTCATTGAACGTGCCGAGAACCTCTGCTAGAGATCACAGCCTTTTGCGGCCTTGACCGGCACACAGAAGTCGAGGTCGGCGCTGGTGATGTAGTCGCCGAGCGATCCGCCGATCGCTGCCATGGCGTCGCTCGATCCGTGCGCGTCGAGCGCAGCTTGGTCGGCGTAGATCTCGGTCATATAGAAGACGTTCGGGTCGCGGTTCGACCGGTGCAGCACGTAGTGCTCGGTGCCGTCCTCATTGGCCGCGATGTGCTTGAACATGTCGTCCCACTCCGCCGGGAACGCATCGGCCATGTCTGGCTTCACCTCGAGTTTGGCGACTGCAGAGACCTTCCCCATGATCAGGCTCCTTGTGGTCCGCGCACGAGGCGCCCCGGTCGAGCATCGGTGTCGTGGCCGTCGCGGCGGATGACCTCGCCGGCGACGAGCGTGGCGCGGTAGCCGTCGGCCGTCTGGAGCAGCCGCCGCGCGCCACCGGGCAGGTCGTAGACCATCTCTGGACGATGCAACGTGAGGTTGGCGTGGTCGATCACGTTCACGTCGGCGCGCTTGCCCTTGGCGAGCAGACCACGGTCACCCAAGCCGTACAGCGATGCGGTGTCGCTCGTCATCTTGCGGACGACCAGCTCGACCGGCAGGCGGTCACCACGCGAACGGTCGCGCGCCCAGTGCGTGAGCATGTAGGTCTCGATGCTGGCGTCACAGATGGCGCCAACATGCGCGCCGCCGTCACCCAGGCCGAGTGCGGTGGCTGGGTGGAGGATCTGCTCGCGGATCGGGTCTTGGGTGAAGTTGCTGTACCCGAGCAGTGGACGGAGCAGGAGCTCGCGCCCGTCGTTCTCGAGCAACTGGTCGTAGAGGAACTCCGACGGGTCGACGCCGTCACGCTCGGCGATCGCGGCGAGGCTCTCCTCGGGCGCCGGCTCGTAGTCGGGCGGCTCGCCCAGCTTGAAGATGCGGTCGAGACCCATGCCGATGAATGCCATGCGATCGTCGGCCGCGGGGCTCTCGGCGAGGATGCGCGCCCGCAGCTCGGGATCGCGCATCGCGGCGACCTTCTCGTCGAGCGGCAGCGCGTCGATCGGCGCGTAGCTCGGCCGCCGGCTCAAGGGATGGAACGTCTGGAGCCCGAGGAGCAGGCCGAGCGGGCGACCGGCGATCTGCGGCCGGATCGGGACGCCTTCGTCGTACGCCTCACTCGCGAGGTCGAGCATCTTCTTCCACTGGTCGGGGTCGAAGTCGTGCTGGAGGAGTGCGAACGTGACGGGGCGACCGGTCTCGCGGGCGAGGCGGCGCATCCAGTCCATCTCTTTCTCGGATGCCGCGAGGTCCTCGCCCATCACGCCGGCGGGTGCGAGCTCGAACACGCCAGAGCCGGCGTCGGTCAGCGCACGCCCCATTGCGAACAGCTCGTCTTCGGCTGCGAACGTGCCCGGCACAGGCTCGCCGTCGATGGCGCGGTGCGCGATGGTGCGAGATGTCGACACGCCGAGCGCGCCGGCGTCGATGCCCTCGCGCACGATGCGCGCCATCTGCTCGATGTCTTCAGGAGTCGCGGGCTCGTTGCGAGCCCCCCGCTCCCCCATCACGTAGCCGCGCACCGCGCCGTGCGGCACCTGCGTGCACACGTCGATCGCGAGCTCCTGGTTGTCCAGGAGGTCGAGGAACTCGGGGAAGGTCTCCCATCCCCAGCGGATGCCGGCCGAGAGCGCGGCGCCGGGGATGTCCTCGACGCCCTCCATGAGGCCGATGAGCCAGTCGTGCTTGTCGGGGCGCGCCGGGGCGAATCCAACGCCACAGTTGCCCATCACCACGGTGGTCACGCCGTGCCAGGTGGACGGCGTGAGCATCGGGTCCCAGGTGACCTGGCCGTCGTAGTGCGTGTGCACGTCGACGAAGCCCGGCGTGACGAGCATTCCGGCGGCGTCAAGCTCCTGCTCGCCCTGTGTGTCGACCTTCCCGACCTCGGTGATCTTGCCGTCGTCGATGGCGACGTCGCCCGCGACCGGCGCGGAGCCGCTGCCGTCCACCACCGTGCCGCCGCGGATCACCAGGTCGTGCATGCGTTCCTCTCCTTGCTCGGCTCGCTCGCTGCGTCCCGGGAACCAACCTCTCGGTCGACTCCGCAGGCTCCGTCTCCTGCCGCGGCCGCTCGCTCCCCATCTGGCTTCTGGATGAGGCGAATCGTAACGTGTTCCAATCCCGAGTCCGGAGGACACCGTGCCGCTCACGCTCGCAGACGTCGACCTCACAAACCTCGACACCTTCGTGCAGGGCGTGCCGCACGACCAGTTCGACCTGCTCCGGCGGGAAGCGCCCGTCTACTTCCACCCCGAGATGGAGGACTCGCAGTTCAGCGGCTTCTGGTGCATCACCCGCCGCGACGATCTGCGCCAGGTGAGCCACGACTGGGAGCGCGCCTCCAGCGAGTGGGGCATCACGCTCTACGACGCCGACGACATGCAACTCGAGCAGCAGCGCCTGATGATGCTCAGCATGGACCCGCCGAAGCACACGAAGCTGCGCCTCCTCGTCAACAAGGGCTTCACGCCACGCATGATCGGACGGCTCCACGAGCGCATCCGCGAGATCGCGCGCGACATCGTCGACAACATCGCCGATCGCGGCGGATGCGACTTCGTCGTGGACGTGGCCGCCGAACTCCCACTTCAGGTGATCGCCGAGATGATGGGCGTGCCGCCCGAGGACCGCCACAAGGTGTTCGAGTGGAGCAACCGAATGATCGGCTCGGAAGACCCCGAGTACGCGGTCAGCCAGGAAGACGCCACCACCGCGGCGATGGAGATGTTCGCTTACGCCAATGACCTCGCGACCAAGAAGCGGGCAAACCCGGGCGATGACATCATCAGCGTGCTGCTCGGCGCCGAGGTCGAGGGTGAGCGACTGACCGACATGGAGTTCGACGTGTTCTTCGAGCTCCTCGCCGTGGCCGGCAACGAGACGACCCGCAACCTCATCTCTCACGGGATGCTGGCGTTGATCGAGCACCCCGATCAGCGGGCGCAGCTGGTTGCCGACCCGTCCAAGATCCCCGCTGCCGTGGACGAGATGCTGCGCTACGCGTCTCCGGTCATGTACATGCGCCGGACGGCCCAGAGCGACATCGAGCTGCGGGGCGAGAAGATCAAGAAGGGCGACAAAGTCGCGCTCTGGTACATCGCCGCCGACCACGACCCCGAAGTGTTCGACAAGCCCCACACGTTCGACATCTCGCGCGAACCCGCCGACGATTTCGTTGCCTTCGGGGGTGGCGGGCCGCACTTCTGCTTGGGTTCGCACCTCGCGCGGCTCGAGATCCAGGTGATGTTCGAGGAGCTCTTGCAGCGCATTCCCGAGATGGAGCTCGCCGGCCCCGTCGACCGCCTCCGCTCCAACTTCATCAACGGCATCAAGCACATGCCGGTCAAGTTCAAGGGAGTCGCGAGGCCCTCCGACTGACATCGGTGCGCGCGGCAACGATCGCGAGGAGCCTGGCGACGACGACGCTACCCTGCCGCGCTTGACCGAAAACCTGCCGGGAATTGAGCCGGACGCGGTGACACGGTGGCTGCGCGACCACATCGATGCGCTCGAGGCGCCGCTCGACTATTCGCTCATCGCGGCCGGAGGCTCGAACCTCACGTATCGCGTCGTGGACGGCGCCGATCGCTCGTGGGCGCTGCGGCGTCCGCCCGCGACCGCGGTTCTTGCCACGGCGCACGACGTCGTGCGCGAGTACCGAATCCTCGACGCGCTCGCTCGCGACGGCACCGTGCCTGTGCCCGCAGCGATCGCATTGTGCGAGGACGTCGATGTGACGGGTGCCCCGTTCTCGGTGATGGAGTTCGTCGATGGGACGATCCTGCGCACGGAGACCGATGCACTCGCCCTCACCACATCACAAGCTGAGGCCGCGACTGACTCGCTGATCGACGTGCAGGTGGTGATGCACACCCTCGATCCCGACACGGTGGGTCTCAGTGACCTGTCTCGGCACCGCTCCGGCTACCTCGAGCGCCAGCTGGCGCGTTGGCGCAAACAGGTCGACACCGCTCGGGTTCGTGCGACACCGGTGCTCGACGACTTGCACGAGCGGCTGTCACGAACGGTCCCGACGGAGACTGGTGCACCGACGATCGTCCACGGCGACTATCGCTTCGACAACACCGTCCTCGGTCACGATGACCGCGTGATCGCGGTGCTCGACTGGGAGCTCTGCACGATCGGGGACGCCGTCGCCGACTTCGTGTGGTCGCTCCTCTACTGGGCTGATCCGGGCGACGAAATCGGGTTCCTCGAGTCGGCTCCGACGCTTGCCCCGGTCTTCTGCCGCCGCACCGAAGTGGCCGCCCGGTACGCGGCGCGATCGGGTCGCGGGCTCGATGCGCTGCCGTGGCTCGTCACGTTCTCATACTGGAAGATGGCCTGCATCGTCGAGGGCGTGTACGTGCGCCGTCTGAAGGGCGCTCGAGGAGGGGCGGCCGAGACCCCCGACGTCGCGCGCATCGCAGCCCGGGTCGACGGGCTGCTCGACCACGCGCGCGAGACCGCGGCGGGAATCCTCTGACCTGACGCTGGCGAGGCGATCCGCGAAGGCAGACTTGCTGACGTGACCAGGCAGCAGTACTGGGTTCTCGCCCTCGTCGGTGGTCTCTCCGTCTTCATCGGCGTCGGCATCGCGCTGCTGATCACGTCGGGCGACGGCAAGGACGAGGTGGTCCAGATCGGGCCGACCACGTCTTCGCAGGGCCCGGTGGTCACCACGCTCCCGCCGAGCACCACACTCACCTCGACGCCGACCACGGCGCCGCCCGTCACCCAGGGCACGATCACGCCCGGCACCACGCTGGTGATCCCACCGAGCACGTCGGGCACCACTCGTCCTGCGCCCACGACCACTCGACCCGCGCCAACCACCACAGAGGCCCCGGCCACGACGACGACGACCGGGCCCGACCGCAGCACTGACGTCGGCATCACCGACGACGAGATTCGTCTCGCCGTCATCGCCGACAGCCCGACCACCTTCCAGGGCATGGCGACGTGGCAGACGTTGGTCAACCGCCATGGGGGTCTCGCAGATCGCCGCGTGGAGCTCGACCTGCTCGAGACCGGAGGATCGGCGGAGGGCTACGCCGAGGCGGTCACGACCGCGTGCAAGCGCGACTTCGCCATCGTTGGGAGCTTCTCGGTGTTCGACGCCGCGGCGGACGCGCTCGGCTGCGCCGCGATCCCCGACCTGCCCGTCGAGCCGATCGCCGCCGACCACGCGACCGCCAGCACGACGTTCGCGGCGTTCCCCCGCCAGCCCGGCATCGAGGCTGTCGGCCCGTACAAGTGGCTGCTCGCCAACGTGCCGGGGTGTTGCAGCCAGTTCGTGCTCGTCCCTGATACCGATCCGGCACGCGCCCGCACGTTGGCCGCCATCGATGCAGCGGTCGCCGCCGGCTTCACCACCGCCGGCTCTGTCGACGTGACGGGATCCGACGACGCGGCGCGCTACACGGAGATCGTCGACGAGATCGAGACGAACGGCGCGACGTTTGCGTCGAGCGGCTTGGGGCCGGATTCGACCCGCCTCCTGCGCGAGGCCACCGCAGCCCGAGGACCTGATGTCGCGGCCTGGTACTGCGGCGCGCAGTGCTACGACGCATCGTTCCTCGCAGACGGCGGCGACGCGATCGATGGTGAATACGTGGCGATCGAGACAGCGTTGTTCAGCGACCGCTCCGAGATCAGTCTCCTGCGCTCCTACGTTCGCATCTCAAACCGCGCCGGTGACGACACCGCGTACGAGGGCTTGCGCGCGTTCGTGGCCGGGCTGCTGTTCGAGAGCGGGGCTGAGCAGGTCATCGACGAACACGGCGACAACGGCATCACGCGGGTTCGGCTGTTCGAGGCGCTTGCCGGCATCAACGACTTCACGGCCGGCGGCATCGTCGGCCCCACCGACGTCGCCAGTGGCACGCCAACCGGCTGCTACGTGCTCATGCAGGTCAGCGACGCCCGCTTCGACCGCGTCAACCCCGCCGACAAGGGCGTCATCGACTGCGGCTCCCAGAACCTCGTCGAGATGGGCGGTTAGTGGCAACCCACCGCTACAATCATCTGAGTTCGAAGGGGAGTATCCCCGCTCGACGGTTCGTCGTCATCACGGCTCCGGCCCGGCGACCGTGCCTGTTCGCAGGCGGGAGAGACCTTCGGTAGACGCCACGTTGTCGACCGAAGGATGGCTCTTCCATGGTTCCACTCGCTGCCAGCGACGCAACCCAGCGCTTCGCCGACATCGACGTCGAGGCTTGGCACTGGCTGGCGCTCCTCGCGGTGCTGACCGTGTTGCTCACGTCGGACCTGCTCGCCCACCGCGGCAACAAAGAACCGACCGCTCGCCGTGCGCTGGTCGAGTCGGCGATCTGGGTCTCGTTCGGCCTCACCTTCGCGGGCGTCGTCCTCCTCTCATGGGGCGGCACCGCGTTCAGCGAGTACCTGAGCGGCTATGTGATCGAGAAGTCGCTCAGCGTGGACAACGTCTTCGTGTGGTCGATCATCTTCTCGACCTTCGCGATCCCGTTGCGCTACCAGCACCGCGTGCTCTTCTGGGGAGTCTTCGGGGCGCTGGTCTTGCGCGCGGCGTTCATCGTCGGCGGCACGACGCTCATCGACCGCTTCTGGTGGCTCCTCATCGTCTTCGGCGTCATCCTCGTGCTCTCCGGCATCAAGGTGATCCGCCATCGGGACGACGAGGGCGTACGAGGCCACGACTCGGCTACGAAGCTGCTCGGCCGCTTCGTGCCCGTGCAGAAGGACCTCGCCGGCCATCACTTCCTGGTGCGCAAGGCCGGCAAATGGATCGCGACGCCCTTGTTGGCCGCGCTCGTGGTGGTCGAGGTGACCGACGTGATCTTCGCGGTCGACAGCGTGCCCGCGATTCTCGCGGTCTCCCGCGAGCCCTTCCTCGTGTTCGCGTCCAACGCGTTCGCGATCCTGGGGCTACGGGCGATGTACTTCCTGCTCGGTGACGCCAAGCAGCGCTTCCACTATCTGTCGCACGCGCTCGGGGCGATCCTCATCTTCGTCGGCATCAAGATGACGGCGTCGCGCTGGTACCACCTTCCGACCGTGATCTCGCTCGCGGCGATCATCGCGATCGTGGTCGCCGCGATCGTGCTCAGCGTGCGCAGAACGAAGAAGGTGGGCCTGGCAGCCGTGCCCGGTTCGCGTTCTTCCTAGGTCAGACGAGCTCGACAGCGGCACCTGTAGCCGTCGAGCTCACCCTGCCCGAGGCGGAACCGTGTCGGTACACCGGGAGCACGCGGGCGTGGTACGTTCACCGACAGGAAAGCTCTTTGCACCGATGCGGTGCCTGCTGAGCGAGTTGCTCCAGTCCTGGTAGCACGCCCGGCCTCTCATCAGGAGGCATGCGGTGACCATGGATCGAGAGCCCGTTGGCGTGAGATCAAACCTCGGGGCGGCGCTCGCGATCTCGCCGGAGAGTATTGGCTTTCGCGTCGACCGGCGCGAGGCAACCGGCGAGCTGATTCTGGCGATCCACGGTGAGGCCGACCTCGCGACCGCCCCTTTCCTCGCCGAAGCGCTCGGGGAAGCTTCGGGAAATGGACACCAGCACGTGGTGCTCGATGCCGCCGGGCTGGACTTCATCGATGCCCATTGCCTCAATGTGATCGTCAACGCCCGATTATTTCTCCGCGAACAGGGGAAAGCCCTCGTCGTGCGATCGCCCGCGACGCATGTTCGTCGCCTCCTCGCCATCTGCGACATCGAGGATCTCCTCGAGTCCCGAATCGCAGCTCTCCATCTCTGACCCCGCAACTCGACCAACGAACCAAGGAGAAAGTCATGGGTGAAAAGCTCGATGAAGCCAAGGGACGCGTGAAGGAAGCCGCCGGCGACCTCACGGATGACAAGGACCTCAAGCGCGAGGGCAAGCTCGACCAAGCTGGCGCGACGGTGAAGGAGAAGGCCGGTGACGCGGCCGACAAGGTCAGCGAGGCGGTCGACACGGCCAAGGACAAGCTGACCTCCAACGACTGACTGCTGACTACCGCCCGCGCCTGCGGTTCTCCTTCGTCAGGCCGGGTGGATGCCAGGGTTCGCCGGCGCTGACGTCGGCGCCGGGGCGCACGATTTTGTCGATCGCGTCGAGCGTCGCTTCGTCGAGACGCACGTCGACGCCGGCAAGCGCATCGTCGAGCTGCTCCATGGTGCGCGGTCCGATGATCGCCGACGTGACGGCCGGGTGCTCGAGCACGAAGGCGTGCGCGAGGTGCGTAAGGCTCATACCGGCGCTCTTCGCGAGCGTCAGCAGCTCTTCGACGATGTCGAGCCGGTGCTCGTGCGCCTGCTTGGCCCGCTCGCTCTGCTGCTGCGCGCCGAACCCGCGCGCCATTCGTGAGTCAGCTGGCGGTGGCTGTCCCTTGCGGTGGCGGCCGGTGAGCAGGCCACCCGCGAGCGGGCTCCACGGGATCACGCCAATGCCGTACTTCTGGCACGTGGGGAGCACCGCGCGCTCGATGCCGCGCATGAGCAACGAGTACGGCGGCTGCTCGCACACGAACCGCTCGCGGTTGCGGCGCTCCGACACCCACTGCGCTTCGACGATCCGCTCCGCGGGCCACGTGGAGTGACCGAGGTATCGCACCTTGCCTTGGTGCACGAGGTCGCTCAGCGCGCCGAGGGTCTCGTCGAGATCCGCGACATCGTCGGGCCGGTGGATCTGGTACAGGTCGATGTAGTCGGTGCCGAGGCGGCGCAGGCTGTTTTCGACCTCCTCGAGGATCCAACGCCGCGAGCCGCCGCGCATGTTGGGGTCCTCGCCGCCCATCGGCCCGAAGAACTTGGTCGCGATGACGACGCGATCGCGACGCCCGGCCAGCGCCTTGGCGACGATCTCCTCCGACTCCCCTGCCGAGTACACATCGGCCGTATCGATGAAGTTGATGCCGGCGTCGAGCGCCCGGTGGATGATCCGGATGCTGTCGTCGTGATCGGGGTTGCCCCACTGGCCGAACATCATCGCCCCGAGGCAGTACTCGCTGACCTGGACGCCGCTTCTTCCGAGGGTGCGCATCATCACCATTGCTCCGCTCCCACTCCGCTGCTTCCGCTCACTTCGCTCGCTCCATTCGCTCCGCTCGCTCCGCAGCTCTCGCGATGGCGCGTACCCTACGCGGCCATGAACCTCGAAGGCCTCGTGGCGCAGCAGGAGATCCGAGACGTGCTGATCCGGTACACCCGCGGCATCGACCGGATGGATCCCGAGCTCGTGCGATCTACCTACTGGCCTGGTGCATACGACGACCACGGCGCATTCCAAGGAACGGTCGAGGGATTCATCGACTGGGTGCAGGAGGTGCTCGCCTACTTCGACACCACGATGCACTTCATCGGCAACCAGCTGGTGGAGGTCGACGGCGACACCGCACACGCTGAGTCGTACTGCGTGGCGAACCACCGACGCCGAGCCCGCGACGGCGAGGACGGCCACGACCTCGTGATCGGCCTCCGGTACGTCGACCGCCTCGAGCGTCGCGACAGCGAATGGCGTATCGCCGACCGCAAGTGCGTCTTCGACTGGACCCGCCACGACCCGATCAACGCCGAGTGGGATCTCCCACCCGAGGCCCTTCGGGGCAGCAGGGACTATGACGATCCCGTCTTCGGGCGTTGATCCGTCGACGTGCGTCTCTGACGCCGGAATAGCCGGGCGAGGGACGCACCCTGGGCTAGCGGATGGTGCGGAAGAACTCTCTGACGTCGGGGACGAAGAGGTCGGGGACTTCCATGGCGGCGAAGTGGCCGCCTCTCGGTTGGTCGACCCAGTGCGTGACGTTGTAGCGGTGCTCGACCCAGGCGCGGGGCATCTTCGTGACCTCCGCCGGGTAGTTGGCGATCCCGGTGGGCACGTCGATGCGAGCTTGAGGGATGGCGTCACGGCGCGACTGACGTGCCTCCCAGTAGATGCGGCTCGCCGAAGTCGCCGTACCCGTGATCCAGTACGTGGTGATGTTGTGCAGCATCTGGTCGAAGGTGAACTTGGGTGAGAGCGCAAAGCTGCCATCGCCCCATGCGTCGAACTTCTCGACGATCCACGCGCACAATCCCACCGGCGAGTCCTCGAGGGCGTAGCCGAGCGTCTGTGGCTTCGTGCCCTGGATCTCCTGGTAGCCGGCTCCGGTCGTGCGCCATTCGCTCAACCCAGCGAGGGCGGCCTGCTCCTCCTCGGTGATCGGCGGAACGTCGGCCCCCTTCGGCATCGAGACGACGACGAAGTTGAGGTGCAGCCCGACGACCGACTCGGGCTGGAGGTCGGCCACGTTTGCCGTGACGACCGATCCCCAGTCACCACCCTGCGCGCCGTACCGGTCGTAGCCGAGCGCGCCCATGAGCCGATGGAGCGCGCCAGCGATGCGTCGCGGGTGCCAACCGCGCTCGTGCGTCGGACCCGACCAGCCGAATCCCGGCAGCGACGGCGCGACCACATGGAACGCGTCGCGTGCATCGCCGCCGTGCGCGACGGGATCGCTGAGCGGGCTGAGCACGTCGAGGAACTCGACGACGGAACCCGGCCAGCCGTGCACGAGCAACAGCGGGAGCGCGCCGGGCTCCGGTGAGCGTGCGTGGATCGCATGGAAGCGCTGTCCGTCGATCTCGGTGACGACCTGATCGAACGAGTTGAGGCGGGCCTCCGCCGTACGCCAGTCGTACTTGGTGCGCCAGTAGCCGACGAGCTCGCTCAAGTACCCGAGCTCGGTGCCCTGCGCCCACTCGATGCCTTCGATCTGGTTCGGGAAGCGAGTGCGATCGAGACGTTCATGGAGGTCGGTGAGAACGGCTTCACGCACGTCGATACGGAACGGCTCGAGCTGGAGGTCCGCCGCCATGACTCAGTCGAACTGGGCGCTGCCCGGGAGCTCGTGCGCGAGGATCGACTCGAATCGGGGTTGCAACAGCTCTCCGAAGCTCTCGCTCGTGGTGATCCAGAACTGCCCCGCTCGAAGCGCGTCGAACACGATGTCAGCGGCTTCGTCTGGGTGACGGCCCTGGGTCGACGTCATCGTGCGGAGCGCGTCGGCCACGAAGTAATGGTCGGCGGCTTGCCCCTCCGACGGCGGCTCGTCAGGACGGTTGCGCGTGGAGTCGGCGATCCGAGTGTCGACCGACCCCGGCACGATGCACGACACACCGACGTGGTCGATGCCCTGGGCGCGCAGGTCGTGGGCGACGCACTCTGCGAGAGAAGCCGCCGCGAACTTCGAGACCACGTACGGGCCCGAGTACGCGACGGTCATGAGCCCCGCCATCGACGAGGTGACGACAAGGTGCGCCGGCTCGTCCTGTTCGAGCAGCCGCGGGATGAACGAGCGGACGCCGTGGAGCGGGCCCCAGAAGTTCACGCCCAGCACCCATGCCCAGTCGGCTTCGGAGCGCTGCCACGAGACGCCGGCCTGAAACACGCCCGCGTTGAGGAACACGAGGTGCGCGCCGCCGAAGCGCTCGAACGTCGCGAGCGCCAGCGCCTCGACCGCTCCGGCGTCCGAGACGTCGGTCGGCACGGTCAGCGTCTCAGCACCGAGTGCTGACACCTCGGCTTCGGCGGCGTCAAGTGCACCAGCCTCGATGTCGGCCAGCACGACGTGCATGCCCTCACGAGCAGCCTTGCGGGCCAGACCGAGGCCGATCCCACTCGCGGCACCGGTGATGACCGCGGTCCGGCCGGTGAGGTCGCCGATCACCGAACGTGCCTCGCGAAGGCTTGCAGGTCGGCGACGAACAGCTCCGGCTGCTCGAACGCGGCGAAGTGGCCGCCCTTGGGCGTGTCGACGAAGTGCACGATGTTCGGGTACAGCGCGTCCGCCCAACGTCGTGACGTCCCCATGATCTCGTTCGGGTACCGCGTGTAGCCGAAGGGCTGCGTCACTCGTGATGTGATGTCGACCGATCCGCTCCGCGCCCCCTTGTCGAGCTCGTAGTACATGCGAACCGACGAGTGACCAGTTCCAGTGACCCAGTACAGCATCAGGTTGTCGATGAGCTGGTCCTTGGTGAAGAAGTCCTCGACGTCACCTTGGGGATCGGTCCAGGTCCGAAACTTCTCGACGATCCAAGCCGCGAGCCCGACCGGCGAGTCCTCGAGCGAGTAGCCGATCGTCTGCGGCTTCGTGCTGTGCTCCTTGAAGTAGCCGGAGTCGTCGTCGAAGTACCGAGTCGAATCTGCGACGTACCGCTTCTCCTCGTCGGTCTGATCCTCGGTCGAAGGTAGGCACGGCAGGAAGTTCACGTGCACGCCGATGCAGTGCTCAGGGTCGGCGACACCGACCTGCTGCGAGACGAACGAGCCCCAGTCGCCACCCTGCGCCGCGTACTTGGCGTAGCCGAGGCCGGCCATGAGGGCGGACCAGGCCCGCCCCACGCGTCCCGGGTGCCAGCCGCGCTCCTTGGTCGGCCCCGAGAACGCATACCCGGGCAGCGATGGCACGACGACGTGGAACGCGTCGGCTGCTTCCCCGTCGTGTGCGGTGGGGCTGGTCAGTGGTTCGATGACGTCGAGGAACTCGACGACGGATCCCGGCCAACCGTGCGTGAGCACGATCGGGAGCGCGTCTGCTTCCGGCGAGCGTGCATGGATGAAGTGGATGTTGGCGCCGTCGATCTCGGTGGTGAAGTGCTCAAAGCCGTTGAGACGCGCCTCGGTCGCGCGCCAGTCGTACTCGTCGCGCCAGTACTCGATGAGCGACCGCAGGAAGCCGAGCTCGGTGCCGTAGTCCCAGCCCGCATCCGGAAGCTGCTCAGGAAAGCGCGTCCGGGTCAGCCGCTCGTGCAGGTCGTCGAGCGTGGCCTGCGGGATGTCGACGCGGAACGGCTCGAAGCGC
Source organism: Acidimicrobiia bacterium (assembly GCA_040881685.1). Classification (NCBI taxonomy): domain Bacteria; kingdom Bacillati; phylum Actinomycetota; class Acidimicrobiia; species Acidimicrobiia bacterium. The sequence continues at coordinate 65,417 of JBBECS010000040.1, forward strand.
ACGGTCACGTGTGCTGTGAGAGGAACCCGTCTCGCACGGGCTTTCGCCCCTCGTAGAACGGGCTGAGGGCCTCGTCGACGTTCTCGGGCGTCCACTGCTGGGGCGTCTCGAACGCCTTGTCGGTGCTCGGTCCCTGCAACACGGTGATCTGACGTCCCCACACCACGAACACCTGCCCGCTCACCTTCGCCGCTTGCGGCGACCCGAGATACGCCACCAACGGTGACACGTTCTCGGGCGCGAACACCTCGAAGTCGCCATCCTTGGTGTCGAAGCCGCCGAGCGACTCGGTCATCCGGGTGAGCGCCCGCGGAGCGATCGCGTTGGCGGTGACGCCATACCGGCCGAGTGCCTGCGCGGCGCCGAGCGTGAGCTGGATGATGCCGCTCTTGGCCGCCGAGTAGTTCGGTTGGCCCGCGCTGCCGAGCAACCCGGCTTCGGACGAGGTGTTGACGATCCGGCCGTAGACCTCACCGTCGGCTGCCTTCGACTTCTCGCGCCAGTACTCGGAGGCGTGCCGCATCATGCAGAAATGGCCCTTGAGGTGGACGCGGATCACCGCGTCCCACTCTTCCTCGCTCATGTTGAAGATCATGCGGTCGCGGAGGATCCCTGCGTTGTTCACGAGGATGTCGAGGCTGCCGTAGGTCGTGACCGCGAGATCAACCATGCCCTTGGCGGTGTCCCAGTCTGCGACGTCGCCGGTGTGAGCGGTGGCCTCTCCCCCTTCCGCCTTGATGTCGCTCACGACTTCGTTGGCTGGCTCGGCTTCGAAGTCGTTCACGATGACCCGCGCGCCCTGGCGCGCCAGCTCGAGTGACTCGGCTCGACCCAGGCCTCGCCCCGCGCCGGTGACGATCGCGACCTTTCCCGCCATGCCTTCCAACAACGCCCACCCTTCCGCTCTTGGCGTTCTGCGCCGGGCCGCTCGGGCCCCGGCCCCCTGCGCCGCAGGGTACCTGCGCCGCGATCGGGTACCTCTGGCCTCCACATCCTGGTGATCGAGCCTGGGACTCTAACGTCATGCTCTCGTGAGCACTCCTGTGGCGTTGGTGACCGGGGCGAGCCGCGGGATCGGGAAGGCGACGGCGGTCGCGCTCGCACAGTCCGGGTTCGACGTAGCGATCACGGCACGGACGGTGCGCGAGGGCGAAGGCATCGACGACTCCGATACGGCGGGGCGCTCGGTTTCGGGGAGCCTCGAGTCGACCGCCGCGCTCGTCGAAGCCGAAGGGCGACGAGCACTCATGGTCCCGATGGATCTCATGGATCACGGGTCGCTCAACGCGGCCGTCGAGCGAGTGGTCTCGGAGTGGGGCCAGATCGACCTGCACGTCAACAACGCGGTGCACACCGGCCCCGGCAGCATGTCGCGCTTCGAGGACACGACGATCGACATGATCGAGACCAAGCTCGCCGCGAACGTCGTGTCCCAAGTGGTGCTCGTAAAGGCGGTGCTCCCGCACATGCTCGAGCGCGGGAGCGGCACCCTCGTGAACGTGACATCGGCGGTGGCGATCACCGACCCGCCCGCGCCCGCGGGTGAGGGCGGATGGGGTGCGGCCTACGCGATGTCGAAGGGTGCGTTCCACCGCATGGTCGGCATCCTGGCCGTCGAATACCCGGCGCTGCATTTCTTCAACGTCGAGCCGGGCTACGTGGTCACCGAGCGCATGGAGGTGAACGCCAAGTCCCTCGGGCTGGAAGGCGTCTACCCGGGCGCCCCGCCGACCGTCCCGGCGTCGGTGATCGCCTGGCTCGCGACATCACCCGACGCGGCGGAGCTGAACGGCCAGACGATCTTCGCGCAACGCTTCGCCAAGGAGCGCGCCACCCACGAGCCCTGGCTGCGCCGCTAGCTACTTGATCGCCATGGCGTTGGGGGGTGAGCCGAGGCCGCCCTGGATGCCGAGCGGCTTGCTCGTGAACAGGAACTCGTAGACGCCGTCGGCCGCGCAGTCGTCGGCGAGCGCGTCGAGGTCGAAGAACTCGCCGAGCGGGATGCCGAGCAGCGCAAGCACGCGCGTGTGCACGCTGTCGCCCGATGCACCCGCGCCGCCGGGACCGAACGGCTCGACGCCCGGGTTGTCGACGGCGATCGCCGCGATGCCGTGGTCCCAGAGGAACGCGGCGATGGCAGGCCCAGGGGCAAGACCCGGCGTTTGGAAGTTCTCGAAGCTGTACTCACGGCTGCCGGCCGCGATGGCCTCACGACCCGCGGCGTCGAGCTCCTTGTACCAAGCGAGCCAGCCGAGACGAACACACAGGACGTCGCCTTCTTTGATCTCGACGCCGTGCGCGTCAGCCGTCGCCGCGAGTATCTCCGGCGTCACCACGAACGCCGTGTCGCATGCGATGTCGGCGTGGCGCCCAACGTCGAGCAGCACGCCGCGGCCCGCGATCCCGGTCATGGCCCACGCTTCGATGCCGAGCGTGCGCGCCTCGACGTCGTCAGCGCTGCGGCCGCCGAAGAATCCCAGCTCAGCGTGGCCGAAGTGGCCGAACCCGTCCCATTGCGTCGAGCTCTGCGGGTAGAAGTTGTCGAGCTTGTCGTCGAACACGTTGGTGATCCCGAGGCTGAACACCTCGTGGCGATAGGGCTCGCGCCCGAAGAACGGTGGAGATGGCAGCGTGAGCGGGAGGTCGAGCGGGAAGCGCTTGCCTGAGCGCACAAGACGTGCCGCCGCGGCCACGCGTTCCGGGGTGAGCAGTGCGAGTGAGCCGAGGTCCGCGTCGAGCACGTCCCATGCGCTGCCGTCGGGAAGATCTGCGTACTTGGGTCGTGACGTCATCGGCCCGAGCCTACGGTCACCGCCCGACCGGCGTGCTCGCCGAGCCCGTGGTCATCCAGAACGACGCGCCATGGCGCTGCACAGCCTCGAACCCCGGGTGGTCCCACAGCGGGTCGAGGATCGCTCGCAGCTCGGCGTCGGCCGCGACGTACCAGTTGGGCATGAGGATCTGGAGATGGGGTCCTTCGGCGAGCAACGCAGCCGCCAACAAATACTGCTCCGAGTAGAACTGATCGGCGATCTCGAGCGGGTAGTCATCGGGCAGAAAGATGTCGTGGAGGTGTACGAGCACTCCGGGGCGCAGCGCCGGGAGCACGTCGAGGAACGTCACGGTGACGTCCGAGTTCTGCAGACAGCGATGCGAGTTGTCGACGAACAAGATGTCGCCGGGACCGAGCTGATCGAACAGCCCGAGGTCGACGTCCTCGAGCCCCGAACGGTGCACCTGATCGCAGAGGTCATCGATCTCCGCGTGCGGAGCCGGATCGATCGACACGATCCGCGTGGCGAGCCCGTGGTCACGGCACGCGCGTCGAGCGAACTTCGTCGACTGCCCGGAGCCGACCTCGAGATACGTCGCCGGTCGATGCTCCACCATCATCGAGTAGAGGACGGCGGCGTCGAGACCGGGGAGCGCGCCATTGATCCAACGCGGCTCGGGCGAGCTCTTTGGCGCATGCACCGGGATGGCGGTGAGACGCTCGCGTTGCGCCAACACCGACTGCAGGATCGCGGTGTACTGCGGTCGGTTCCTTCCGATGATCTCGTTCAGCGCGTGGTTGGTTGGCGATCCGTGCCCCCACCGCGGCTTCGGCACGACCGGGTAGTCAAGGTGAATCCGACCGACGAACCGGTGGGTACCTCCGTTGCGTCGGAGGCGGTTCGCACGCCACACCCGCCATCTCGACACGACGCTCCGGCGCGCGCGCGTGGCGAGCTGCCTCGGAGCCGTCATGTGCGCGCGGTGAGCTCCTCGACCGAGTGCACCTGTCCGTCGCGCTCGAACAGGACGTCGTTGTACCCGTGACCCTCACCCACGAAGGCCATCGACTCCGGTCGCGTGAACGTCACGTAGAGCGCGCGCCGACCGGGGCCGTCGCCCGAAGGTGCCGGCGCGGCGTGCAACACATGGCCGAAGTGCACGGTCACGTCGCCCGGCTCGGTGTTGATCGCGACGACGGGCTGCTCGGCTTCGTCGCCGGGCTTGAGCGGGTGCGACGAGCCGCGGTGCGAGCCGGCGAGGAAGTGCAGCTGCCCCGTCTCTGGTGAGGCGCGATCGAGCTGGATCCCGATGGCGACCGTGGGACACAGCACGGGATGCCCTCCGAGCCCACAGTCACGGTGCCACGGGAGGTCGGACAAGCCCGCGGTGATCTCGGGATGCTTGATCACCACGCTGTGACCGTCGAGGCAGTCGACTTCGGGTTCGAGTCCACCGCCACCGAGCGCAGCGATTCGCCGCAAGCGCGGATCGTCGCCGAGGCCAGCCACGAGCTCGGAGGTGCGGCCCAGGTAGATCACGCGGCAGCAGACGTCGCTGCCGTCGGCTCGGGTCGCCCACCAGGAGGAGCCGTCATCGGGACGCGCCGCGGTGCGGGCGCGCTCGACGTCTGCGCTCAGCGCGGCGATCTCCTCCGCGGTGAACACTCCCTGTACATGCAGAAACCCCTTCTCGGTGAGAAACGTCTCGAGATCCTCGTCGGGCTCGTCGAGGGTGAAGGATCGATCGAGGTCGCCGTCCACACCCAGCTTCGCCGGATCGATGATCGGGCGATCGTGGTACAGGGCTCTGAGCGCGGGCTCCCAACGCTCGAACCAGCCGAAGTCGCCACGCGTCACCTCGAGGAGCCCCGCGTACATGAGGCCGAAGCTCGTACGCAGCTCGTTCGCGAAGTCCGAGAAGGCCTCGCGCGACATCTCCACGAGCGTGTCGGCGGCCGCGTCGCCGCTCCAGATCTCCACCGTGTCGGGCGACGGGACGTACGTGAATGCCGCGCCGTCAGGGGTGCGGAAGCCGATCGTCCCGACGCCGGCAAGGTCGGGCGCGGCGAGCGCGCCGCTCCCCTGCTCGATCCGCTTGGGAAGGTCGAGGAGATGGAACTCGTCGAAGTCGACCGTCTCGAACGTGATCGTCATGGCGAGCCCCCGTCTGGTTCCGAACGCGAGGGTATCGACTCAGCCGTGGGTCTGGGCGTAGGCGATCATGTCGGCATAGACCCGCAGCACATTCTCCGAGTAGGTGCGGCTCGTCGCCCAGTTGCCCTTCCCCATGTCGTTCCAAGTGGGTGCCCACCCCTTGGCGTAGAACGTGTCGAAGTTGCGCCGAGCTGTGACGGGGTTCGAGCCGTACCAGTAGGGAGACGGCGGGTACGCGAGCCCCGACGATCGTGACGTGGAGTCGGCGTAGTTCTTCAGGTGCTGGACCTGCGCGCGTATGCCGTCGCGCGCACTCGGGAACCGGCGACCGGTCGAGCAGCTGTCACACCAACCGAGGCCGGCAAAGTTGTTGCTCGGCGCGGACCGGAAGCCGCCCGTCTCGATGATCGACTGCGCGAAGGCGAGATCGCCGCGGATGTACTCGGCCTGACCCTCCTCCACGAAGAGCTGGGCAAGGCTGTCGATGGTCATCCCAGGCACGCGGAACGTGTAGTCGCGCGTCCGCCACCACCCAGCCATCTGGGCAGCCGTCAAGATCGTCGGACCCATCACCGGCTCACCGTTCGCACGTAGCGCGCCGAGCGCGCGGGCGCGCTCGAGAGCGCTGTTGGCGATCGCGACGCGTCGATCGAGCTCCGCTTGCTGCGAAGCGAGCTGGGCTTCAGTCTCGCCAAGCTGTTGCTGTTGCTGAGCGAGCACGCCTTGCTGCGCGGCCAGCTCTTGCTTGGTGGCCGCGAGCTGTGCAACGGCTGCGTCGAGCTGATCCATCGTTGCGTCGTCCTGCTTGGCCGCGGCGTCCGTGAGGCGCTGATGTCGAACCGCCTGCAACGAGGGATTCAACGGGATGGCGTTCTCCTTGTTCGTCGGCCCCGAGTTTCGGTACAGCGCTGCCGCGCGGTGCCGCACGATGCGTCGCAAACGCTTCACCTCGGCCTTGAGCGCGGGGATCTGCGCTTCGATCTCGGCGACGTGCGCCTGCACCGCGACGATCTCGGCTTCCACCGCCGCGAGCTGTTCCTGCGCCGCGACAAGCCGGCCCGCCGCTTCGTGGGCCGCAGCCTGCGCGGCCTCGACCTCGGCCTGCGCGCGGGCGATCTCCTGATCAAAGGGATCCGCCTGCGCCGAGGCGCTGGGCGCGGCCGCGAGCAGGCTCGCCAGTCCCAGAGCGAGCGCGACGAAGCGGCGGGAGCACCGAGGCATTGCCGGGAGGCTAGGCAACACAGACCACAGTGACAACACGGCCACCCAGGGTGGCCTGGCGCCGCCCTTCTACGCTCCCTGCATGGCCGATCTCGGACGCGTCGGGGTATGGACGTTCGCCCTAGACCAACAGCCAGCGGGGCGGGCGCGCGAGCTCGCGGCCGAGCTCGAGGAGATGGGGTACGGCGCGATCTGGATCCCCGAGGCTGTCGGGCGCGACGCCCTGGTGAGCTCGTTCCTCTTGCTGTCGGGGACCGAGCGGCTCGCTGTCGCGACCGGCATCGCCACCATCTACGCGCGCGACGCGATCTCGATGAACTCGGGTTGGCAGACCGTGAGCGAGGCGTTCCCTGGCCGATTCCTTCTCGGGCTGGGCGTGAGCCATCGACCGATGGTCGAAGGCATGCGCGGCACCGAGTACCGACCGCCGCTCACTGCCATGCGTGAGTACCTCGAGCAGATGGACGCCGCGCCGTACTTTGCAGCCAAGCCGACCGTCGCGCCCGAGCGTGTGCTTGCCGCGCTCGGACCGAAGATGCTCGCCTTGTCGCGCGACCAGGCGTCGGGTGCCCACCCGTACAACGTCCCGCCCGAGCACACGGCGCTGGCGCGCGAGATCCTCGGGCCGGACCGCATCCTCGCACCTGATCAGATGGTCATCCTCGAGTCCGATCCCACGGCCGCCCGCGCGATCGCCCGCCAGACACTCGCGATCTACTTCCCGGGCCTCGAGAACTACGTGAACAACCTGCGTCGACTCGGCTTCGGCGACGAGGACTTCGAACCACCGTTGAGCGACCGCCTCGTGGACACGATCGTGGCGTGGGGCGACGTCGAGGCCGTCACCACCCGCATCCGCGCCCATCACGACGCCGGTGCCGATCACGTGTGCGTGCAGGTTCTCCCTGGTACCAACATCGACCACGTGATGCGCGATTACCGCACCATCGCCGAAGCCCTGCTGTAAAGATGGTTACGCGGGTTGGCGGTTCTGGTCGAGGTCGAGGTGGAGCATGCGGATGGCGTTGCCCCGCATGAGCTTGTAGATCGTCTCGTCGTCGAGGCCCTTTGTGAGCTTCTCGGCGATCTCCTTGGTGTGCGGCCACGTGGAGTCGGAGTGCGGGTAGTCGGTCTCGAACGTGATGTTGTCGACGCCGACGGATTCGAGAGACTCCAGTCCGTGCTTGTCGTCGAAGAAGCACCCGAACACGTGCTCCTTGTAGTACTGGCTCGGCGGCTTGAGCACCTTGCCTTCGAGGTTGGCCCACGCGCGGTTGTGGTCCCACACGTCGTCGGCGCGCTCGAGGATGTAGGGGATCCAACCGATCTGGCCCTCGGAGTACGCAATCTTCAGCTTCGGGTGCTTCTCGAAGGTGCCCGACATCAGGAAGTCCACCATCGACATCGCCGCGTTCATGTATGTGAGCGTGGAGCCGACACCCGCCGGCGCGTCGGCCGACGTGGACGGCATCTTCGACGACGAGCCGATGTGCATGCACACGACCGTGTCGGTTTCGGCGCAGGTAGCGAAGAACGGATCCCAGTAGCCGTCGGCGTCGTGCACCGACGGAAGCCCGAGGAACGGCGGGATCTCGGTGAAGCACACCGCGTGACCGCCGCGTGCCGCGCTGCGCTGCACCTCCGCGGCCGCGAGCTTGGCGTCCCAAAGCGGGATGAGCGGGAGTGGGATCAGCCGCCCACCGGAGCCGCTGCACCACTCGTCGAACATCCAGTCGTTGTAGGCCTGCACGCACAGGAGCGAGAGCTCTTTGTCGTCGGCCTCGAGGAACGTCTGGCCGCAGAAGCGCGGGAACGTGGGGAACGCGAGTGATGCCTCGGTCCAGTTGGCATCCATGTCCTCGAGGCGCGCCTTCTGGTCGAAGCAACCGGGGCGCATCTCGTCGAACGTGATCGCCGTGACCTTCACTTCGTCGCGATCGAAGCCCGCGGCAGCCGAAAGGCGCGTCAGCGGATACACGAGATCCTCGTAGAGCCACCAGTCGCACATGGGGCCGTCGTCGCCCGGCGCGTACGAGAACTTGCCGCCCACGAACGTCATCTCGCCCAACGGCGCGCGCATGGTGCGGGGCCCGATCTCCTCGTACTTGGCCGGCAGTCGGTCCTGCCACACGTTTGGCGGCTCGACCACATGGTCGTCGACGGACACGATCTTGGGGAACTCGGCCATGCGCCGAGCATACGACGTACCTGACGAGGCGTCAGGTAGTGGTTGCGCCGAGGTACCCGGCCGCGAGCCGCTCGGCATCCGCCTCTTCGCGAGGTCCTGACCAGACGATGCGGCCGAGCTCCATGAAGGCAACGGTGTCGGCGAGCGCCATCACTTCACGCGCCTTCTCCTCCACGAGGAGCACGGCCGACCCGAGATCCTTGAGCTCGCGGATCGCCGCCACCACGACCTCAGCGGCGAGCGGCGCGAGCCCCAACGTCGGCTCGTCGGCGATGAACACCTTGGGTGGCTGCGCGAGCACGGGCGCCAAGCTCAGCATCTGCTGCTCACCACCTGACAGCAAGCCCGCGAGCTGGTCTCTCCGCTCACCGAGGATCGGGAAGCGCACATATGCCTTCTCCATCTCCTCCGAGGCTCTGAGCAGCACACGCAGGTTCTCCTCCACGGAGAGTCCCGGGAAGATTCCGCGCGCTTCAGGCACGAGCAACAACCCATCTCGGGCCCGCTGGTACGCCGCATGGGTCGTCACGTCTTCGCCGCCGAGCAGCACTCGACCACTCGTCGAGGTCAGTGCGCCCGCCGCGACCGCGCACACCGTGGACTTCCCCGCGCCGTTCGCGCCGAGCAACGCCACGATCTCACCGGGGTGCACCGCCAACGACACTCCGTGCAGCACCTCGCCCCCGCCGTAGCCCGCGACGACTCGATCGATCGCGAGCGCCGTCCCTTCCACGACGACGGCGGGTGCGGCCACGGTCTCGGCGTCCACTTCGGCCTCGTCCTTGCGTTCGATCGCGGCTTCGGCCGCCAGGATGCGCGCCTTGCGCTCGCGCTCCAGCCGCTTCTCGACGCGCTCGTGGCCTACCAACGCCAACAGGCCGTCGGGGTTCTTGGCCAAGTTGATCGCGCCGAGGCCGAACAGGATCGGCGTGAAGAACGAAGAGGTCGTGAGCGTGGTGAAGTCCTCGCCACCGATCACGTCGCCACCAAGCCAGCTGAAGATCTGCTGGGAGCAAGCGAACGCCAGCCCCGCGAGCAGCGCACCGCCGGGGCGACGAATCCCAAACGTAACCGCGACCGTCAGCCAGATGAGCGCAAGAAGCGGCGGCGCGCTTCCACGCGTGATCGTGAAGTTGATCATTCCGTACAGCGCGCCACCGACGCCGGCGATGGCAGCCGAGAGCGCGAAGAGCATCATCTTCTGCTTCGCCGGCGAGATGCCAGAGGTCTGTGCCGCTACCTCGGAGCTGCGCACCGCGAGCATCGCTCTCCCGGTGGGCGACCGGAAGAGGCTGTGGATGAGCAACGTGAACGCGCCGAAGAACACGAAGCCCAGGAGCACTTGATGATGCGTTTGGGAGAAGTCGAGGCCGTCCTGGGGCCCGGGGAGCACGAGCTCGGCAAGTTCGTTGAGGCCGGGGATGTCGAGCGTTGGTGCCCGAATGATCCACCCCAACGTCGACCGACCGATCGGCTCGTAGTCGAAAAAGGTGGCCTGGGTGAAGAAGGCGAGTACGAGCGTGCCGAGGGCCAGGTACAGAGCGCCCAGTCGCCTCACGAGCACAGAGATCACCGCGCCGATCGAGCCGGCAACAGCCGCCGCGAACAGCAGCGCCCACATGAAGTTCGCTTGACCGTCGTCGGACACGAATGGGATCCAGCTTGGCCACTCGAGCTCGAGCGCGTACCCCGCGGCGAAGCCGCCCGCGATCACGAACGTCCCCTGCGCCAGGCTCACCATGCCGCCGATGCCGGTCACGACCACGAACGACAAGAAGATCAGGCCGACCACGAGACCCTTTGCGATGAGTCCGGCTTCGTAGGTATCCGCTTGGGCCCATCCCGCGCCGAACCACTGGAAGGAGAACGCCGCGAGCAGGACCGTGAAGATCACCCACGGCAGGCGCCGGCGCATCGGAGAGAGACCCTCGCGGTGATCGCGTGGTGGGCGCTCGTCGGTCACGCTGCCCGCTTCGCGTGCCTTCACCCTGCCGGCCTGGATGAAGAGCACGAGCAGGGTGGCCAGGTACGGGATCGATGCTTTGAGTCCGGAGAGATCGGCGATCGCCGACGGCAAGATGTCGTTGGCGTATCCGGCGACAAGATTCTGCATGACCCCGAGCACGAGGCCGCCCACGAAGGCGATGGGTATGGAACGCAAGCCACTCAGCGCGATCGCGAAGAGCGACGCGAACACCACTCCCGTATACAGATAGTCGCCGAGCTGGAACAACGGAGTGATGAGGATGCCTGCCAACCCCGCGAGCATCATGGTCAACACCCATGCCGCTTGCGACGTGCGCGCGTCGTTGATGCCCCGGAGGCTGGCCAGCTCTCGCCGGTCGACGACGACGCGCATCGAGAGGCCGATGCGCGTCCGCCGCAGGATGTACCAGAGGGCGCCGGCCGAGAGCGCGGCTGCCACGAAGATGGCGATCTGATTGTTGTCAATGGCGATGTCGAACGGGTGAAAGACCACCCGTTCGTCGGGTCCGATCCCGGGAGTCTCGCCCGTGGTGCGCGCCACGCGCGCTGACTGAAGGCCGAGACCGAAGATGGCCTCGCCGAAGACCTCGCACAGCCACTGAACGAGAGCAGGCAATGCGATGACGAGTCCGATCGTTCCAACGATGCGCGCGTACACGGGCGCGGCCGCGAGACGACGAAGCAGCACTCGATCGAGCAAGAGCCCGAGGAGTGGGGCGAACACGAGAACGGAGAGGATGAGCGACGGGATCCAATGCACGCCCTCGCCGGTGTGGATCTGGAAGTAGAAGTACGCGACGGCGAACGCGACGGCGCCGTGACCGAAGTTGAAGATGCCCGAGGTCTGGTACGCGAGGACGAGCCCCGACGCCATGATCGAGTAGATGGCGCCGGTGACCAGGCCCGACACCGTCAGGGAGAAGAACCGCTGCACGTCCCGCCGACCTCGCTCGCTTTCAAGATCCGGACGGACGGCGGCGGCCGGGCTCGAGCCCGGCCGCC
>JBBECS010000041.1 GCA_040881685.1 Acidimicrobiia bacterium
CCGTGAGGGTGGCCGCACCGTCGGCGCCGGCCGCGTCACCAAGATCAACAAGTAGGGGAACGAAGACATGGCTCGCAGCGACAAGCGCGTGAAGGTCACCCTCGCCTGCGAGGAGTGCAAGCGGCGCAACTACATCACGATGAAGAACAAGACCAACGATCGTGACCGCATCGAGATGAAGAAGTACTGCCGCTGGGACAAGCGGCACACGCTCCACAAGGAGACGCGCTAGTCCACCGACCCCCTTTGGTGCGTCCCTCACCCGGCTCTTCCGGGCTCAAAGACGCACCCAACGGGGGACTCAGCCGAGGGCGAACCGTTCTCTCACGTCGGCCGTGGTCGCGACGGCCCGACCGGCGTCGGCACACCAACCCACGGCGCGTTCCACGAGCTCGGCGTTCGTCGCGTTGGGATACGCGGCGGGATTGTCGCCGATCCCCACCCGGATCCCTCCGCCGCGTGCGAGCGCGTGCCGTGACAAGCGCTCGATGAGCGCCGCGTCGGCCAGCGAGTACGGCACGACGACCCACTCGACGTCGAGGTCGGTGGGGATCTGGCGCAGGTGGAAGTCGATCGCCTCCTCGCTCGGGAACGGGCCGACCGCCCACGCGCCCGACAAGAAGATCTTCAGGAACACAGGCGCTGCGAGTCGCCCGGACTCGTGCAGCAGCACCATCGTGCGCGTGAAGCCGAGGTCGAACGCGCCGAGACTCGGCACCATGCCGAGCTTTCCGGCTCGCTCGAGCGCATCGACGGTGAAGGCGATCGGGTTGGCCACCACGCCGCGCTCCCACGAGGCTTCGACTCCCACGAGATCGTGCGATCGCTCGTCCCAGATGACGACGCTCACCGAGCCGATGTCGACCGGCGCGATCTCCAGCCCGTTGCGCTCTTGCAGCGTCCACACGTGGTCGAGGCGTTGCTCGACTGGGATGTCGACGGGGTAGCTCGGGTAGGCGAGCCCGCCCGCGGCGCGCATCAAGTCGAGCGCTTCGCCCGAGAGCTGCGCATTCCCGAGTCGCTGCTCACCCGTCACACCGTCGCGCGCGTGCCAATGCACCACCGCGGCGCCGGCCTCGAAGCACCGAGTGGCGTCGTCTGCGCACTCGGTTGGCGAGTACGCGACGTTCGGGTTCTGCGCGCGCATCGTCGCCTCGTTGAGCCCCACCTCGATGAGCGCCGCGTCGCGTTGCACAGCCCTCGAATCGTCCCTAGTCCGCCAGGCGCTTGCTGACGTCCTCGCCGCTCGCGATCTTCTCCGCGTATTCGTCGAGCCAGCGGTGGAACTTCATGGAGTCGCCGCGGTCAGCGTCGGCTCGCGGGAGCGCGGCTATTTCGTAGTCGGGGTCGAGCGGCGGGTGGTCCTCGGCGGGCTTGCGGGCCATCGCCGTCTCGATCACCGGCTCGAGCCGAGCCGCCTTCTGCCGCTCGCGCTGCTCCTCACGCTCCTGGAACTCTGGCATCACTTCGCGCGCGAACAGCTCGAGGCTCTCGCAGACGTGCTCGTGGCGGTTGCGGCCCGCGGCGCTTGAGAGGATGACCTGATCGACGCCGTACTCCTCATACCGGCGGAGATACCCGCGCACCTGCTCGGGCGTCCCCATCGCGCCGCGCAAACCGGTGGTGCCGTCCTCCATTGCCTTGGCTTGGAGACCCACGTCCTTGGCCACGGCTGCCGCGACCGCGTCGGGGTCGTAGCCGTGCTCCGCGCGCTGCTCGCGGTACTCCGACCAGAGGTCGGTCTGCCCGGGGCGGTGCCGCCCGAACACGTAGTAGTGCCCGAGCGAGTAACCGAGGAAGTTCGAGCCCTCTGCGCCGCGTGCAACGGCTTCGGCCGCGTCGTTGTGGCACATGAAGCTCGTCACGCACGCGATGTTGGCGTTCACGGCGTCACCGACCGGAACGCATTCGGTCGCGAGCGTCGAGTAGTAGTCATCGACCCAATGCATCGCCTCCTCAGGGTCGAAGAACGCGAAGCTCAACGCCCCGATCCCATATTGAGCCGCGAGGTGGATCGTCTCCCGGCGCGTGCACGCCACCCACACCGGCGGATGCGGCTTCTGCTTTGGCTTGGGTACGACGTTGCGCGGGGGCATCGTCACGAAGCGACCTCGGTGGCCGGTGAACGGCGCCTCGGTCATGCACCGCAACGCGACCCGCAGGCCTTCGTCCCACGCGGCGCGCTTGTCGTCCGGGTCGATGCCGAAGCCGCCGAGCTCGGCGCCCGACGACGACTCTCCGGTGCCGAACTCGACGCGCCCGCCCGACAATCGATCGAGGGTGGACACCCGCTCGGCCACGCGGGCCGGATGGTTGAACTGCGGAGGCATCTGCACGATCCCGTGACCGAGCCGAAGCCGCTTCGTGCGCTGCGACACCGCGCCCAGGAATACCTCGGGCGCACTGGAATGGCTGTACTCCTCGAGGAAGTGGTGCTCGACGAGCCAGAGGCAGTCGATCCCGAGCCGATCGGCCAGCTCGGCCTGCTCCAACGCCTCCTGGAACACCTGGCCCTCGTCGCGGTCCGACCACGGCCGCGGCACCTGGTGCTCGTAGAACAGCCCGAACTTCACGTGCGGGAGTCTGGCACCCGCTCCAACCGCAGGGCAGCCGTGCTCGCACCATTGTTTCGCCCTACCCACAGGTAACGCCGTAGGGTCGTCAGGAGTCCTATGCAGACCAACGAATCCGGCGAGCGCGACGACCTCCAGGGGCTCGTGGAAGCCGCCCGGGAAGGATCCCGGCCGGCGTTCGACGAGCTGGTGCGACGGACCTACGTCGACACCTACACCCTGGCCATGCGCCTCACCGGCAATGAGGAGGATGCACGGGACGTGGTGCAGGATGCGTACCTCAGGGCCTGGAAAGGCTTGATGCGCTTCCGCGGTGACGCGCAGTTCACGACGTGGATGTACCGCATCACTGCCAACGCCTCGTACACGCACGTGCAGAAGCGCAAGCGCCACCGCACCGCCAACCTCGAAGACATCGAGGAGCCGGTCGATGTTCGGCTCGAGGCCCGACCCGAGGCGATGGCGGAGTCGGTCGCCGGCCTGGCCGAGCTCACCGAGGCCGTCGATCGCCTCCCCCAGACGCTTCGGCAGATCGTGATCCTCAAGGACGTGTACGGCCTGCCCCACGAGGCCATCGCCGAGGAGCTCGGGATCTCCGTCGCTGCCGCGAAAGTCCGGCTCCATCGAGGCCGAAAGAAGCTTCGGGACCTGCTGGACGACGTCGACGAGAGGTCAGCGCATGCGGTGTGAGGAAGTCGCCCTGCTGATCCCGTCGACCCTCGACGACGATGCGCCCGTCGCGCTCCCGGTGCAGAGCCACGTCGAGTCCTGCCTGCGCTGCCAGGCCGAGCTCGCCCGCTACCGCCGGATGCTGCGCGGGCTCCAGCTGCTGCGCACCCAGTTCCTCGAGCCCGCCCCTGGGCTTCTCGGTCTCACGCTCGCCGCGATCGGCGACGCGTCCGAGCAGCACGCGATCCGCTCGCTGCTCAACAAGCGGCGGGTCGCGTACGCCGGCGCCATCGGTGGTGCCGTCGCCGCGGCCGGTGCCGCGGCGGCGATCATCGCGGTGCAGCGGTCTCGCCGCCGCGCCGCCACCGCCCTCGCCACTACCTGACGGGCCGCGCCTTGGGGCGCCGGGGTGGGTGTCATGTAACCTGGGCGGCTGGCCCCCGCACGCCGGTGGCACCGGAGGGCAGTAGCTCAATTGGTAGAGCACCGGTCTCCAAAACCGGCGGTTGGGGGTTCGAGTCCCTCCTGCCCTGCTCAACGAACCAGCGACCGAGGCGAAGACGCGTGAACCGACAGACGAAGCGGCTGATGCAGCGCCAGGGCGGCGATCGCCCCGCCGCGCCTGATCGCCGTCAGCGTCCGGCGGCGCGAGACGAAGCCCGCAAGGAGCGCGTTGGCCCGCGCCAGTACCTGCGTGAGGTGCGCGGCGAGCTCAAGAAGGTCGCCTGGCCCAGCCGCAAGGAAGTCGTGAACTCCACGATCGTCGTATTGATCGCGGTCGTGTTCATGACCACCCTCATCTTCGGCTTCGACTACGGCTCGTCGCAGCTCGTCCTCTTCCTCTTCGACTGATCATGACGACCAACTTCACCGACCACACGACCACCGAGCCGTCCGACGACGCCGAGCCCGAGGCGCCGACCGAAGAGGTCGAGCCGCAGGCGCCGGAGGCTGCCGACGAGGCCGGACTCGAGGATCGGGTCGGCGCGTTGCTCGAGAACGCGCGCGGCGATCACCTCATCGAAGAAGCCGATCAGGCCCAGGCCGAAGCCGCCGCACAGGCCGCCGCGCGCGCCGCCGAGGCCGCCGCGGATGCCGTCGTCGCGGACGCAGCCGTCGCAGAAGCACCAGCGGCGACCCTCGACGCGTCGGCCGAGCTCGTCGACGTGGTCGAGATCGACGACGGCGAGGGCGACGAGAGCGACGTCCCCGCTGCTCCAGCCGAGCCCAGCCCATACGACCGACCCGGTGGTTGGTACGTCGTGCACACCTACGCGGGCTACGAGAACAAGGTGAAGTCGAACCTCGCCAACCGCATCCGCTCGATGCACGTCGAGGAGCGCATCTTCGAGGTCATCATCCCCATGGAGGATGTGATCGAGTTCAAGGGCGGCCAACGGCGCGTCGTGCAGAAGAAGGTCTTCCCGGGATACCTGCTCGTCCGCATGGATCTCGACGACGACTCCTGGTATGTGGTGCGCAACACGCCCGGCGTCACCGGTTTTGTCGGTCCGAGCGGCTCGAAGCCAACACCGCTGTCCCGCAAGGAAGTCGAGGACATCCTCGGTGTCGAGAAGCTCGACGGCACCCCGGCGGTCGAGAAGAAGGTGAGGCCGCGTGTGGAGTTCGAGGAGGGCGAGCAGGTGCGCGTCGTCACCGGCCCGTTCGCCGATTTCAACGGTGCGATCGCTGAGATCGACGTCGACCGGTCCAAGCTCAAGGTGCTCGTGAACATCTTCGGGCGCGAGACCCCGGTCGAGCTCGAGTTCGGCCAAGTCGCGAAGCTCTAGAAGAGGAAGAGGAACCGTTCGTCATGGCCAAGAAGAAGCTTGCGGCCACCGTGAAGATCCAGATCCCGGCCGGGCAGGCCACGCCGGCACCGCCGGTCGGGACCGCGCTCGGCCCGCACGGCATCAACATCATGGACTTCTGCAAGGCGTACAACGCCGCGACCGAGAACCAGCGCGGGCTCGTGATCCCGGCCGAGATCGCCATCTTCGAGGACCGGTCGTTCACGTTCATCACCAAGACGCCGCCCACCCCGTTCCTGCTGCGTCAGGCGGCCGGAGTGGAGAAGGGCGCGCAGAATGTGCGCACGGAGAAGGTGGGAATGGTCACGAACGATCAGGTTCGCAAGATCGCCGAGACCAAGATGCCCGACCTCAATGCCATCGACATCGAGGGTGCGATCGCGCAGGTCGAAGGCACTGCTCGGTCCATGGGCATCGACGTGAGTGAGAAGCGGCCGGCTCCGCCACCGGTCGACGATGAAGGCGAGGAATGACGAGCGCATGACGAAGCACGGCAAGGTCTACGACGACGCGGTCAAGCAGCTCGACCCCGAGCGGCTGTACCCCCCGGCCGAGGCCTTCGAGCTGGTGAAGGCGGGGGCGAAGAAGAAGTTCGACGAGACGGTCGACGTCGCGTTCCGGCTCGGAGTGGATCCTCGCAAGGCCGAGCAGATGATCCGCGGCACGGTGTCCCTTCCGCACGGAACCGGGAAGAGCGCACGGGTGGCGGTGTTCGCGGCTGGCGACGCCGCACGCGAAGCCGAGGCTGCGGGCGCCGACGTCGTGGGCGTCGACGACCTCATCAAGCGCATCGAAGAGGGCTTCCTGGACTTCGACGTGGCCATCGCCACGCCCGACCTGATGGCCCAGGTAGGCAAGCTCGGGCGCACCCTCGGACCCCGTGGCCTCATGCCGAACCCCAAGACGGGCACGGTCACCAACGAGATCGGCAAGACCGTCGGCGAGTTCAAAGCGGGCAAGGTCGAGTACCGCACCGATCGCAACGGCAACGTCCACGTGCCGGTCGGCAAGGCGAGCTTCGACGCGCAGGCGCTGCTCGAGAACTATCACGCAGTGCTGGACGAGATCCTGCGGGCCAAGCCCGCGGCGTCGAAGGGCAAGTATGTGAAGTCTGCGGTTGCGTCCACCACCATGGGTCCCGGCGTGCAGATCGATCCCGCCTTCGCCAAGCTCGAAGACAGCGTCAAGGGCGTCGCCGCCGCATAAGCGGCTCAGTCAGCGACGCCAAAACCTTTGTTCGTTGGCCCAGCGGGCGGGTGAGCCACTACGCTGCGCCACTTCACAACTGATCGTTGCCACAGACCTTCGGTCTGCTCGAGTGATCGGGCAGGTAATGGGCTCCGGCCCGCCGGACGAGGCGACTCCCGCAATCGGGTGTCCTCGCGTGTCTGAGGCACCCGCTTTTTCGTTTCGGGAGCATGCATGGCAAGACCTGAGAAGACCGCCGTCGTCGACGAGATCCGGGCGAAGCTGACCGACTCCGACGCGGCCGTGCTCACCGAGTACCGCGGCCTCACCGTCACGCAGCTCGCCGAGCTCCGCGGCGCGCTGCGACCGGCTGGCACCGAGTACAAGGTCTTCAAGAACTCGCTCGCTCGGCGTGCCGTCGAGACAGCCGGGCTCGACGAGCTCGTCCCGATGCTCGAAGGACCGGTGGCGATCGCGTTCGTGCACGGCGATGCCGTCGTCGCCGCGAAGGCGCTGCGTGACTTCGGCCGCATCAATCCCGAGCTGATCCTCAAGGGCGGTCTGCTCGGGCCGAGAGTGCTGACGGCCACGGAGGTCGAGTCGCTCGCCGACATCCAGCCGCGTGACGTGCTGCTCGCCCGTCTCGCGGGCGGGTTCCAGGCGCCGCTCACCAAGGCCGCCGGTCTGTTCCAAGCGTTCACGCGCAACTTCGCGTACGGCGTGTTGGCGTACGTCGACCAGCGTGTTGCCGGCGGCGAGACCGCAGCTGAGCCGGAAGCCGTCGAGACGACTGAACCGACCCAAGACCTCGCCGCCCCGTCGGAGGCGGAAGAGACCGATGCCGAGCAAGCGACCGCGGACCAGGGAGATGGTTCCCCGGCCGCAGCGAGCGAGGCCAGAGATGAGGAGGAGTGACATGGCAACGATGAGCACGACCGATCTGCTCGATGTCTTCAAGAACATGACCGTTCTCGAGCTGAACGAGTTCCTGAAGGCCTTCGAGGAGGAGTTCGGCGTGACCGCCGCCGCACCGGTTGCAGTCGCGGCCGGCCCGGTCGCCGCAGCAGGTGACGGCGCAGCCGCGGGTGCCGAGGAGCAGGACGAGTTCGACGTGATCCTCACGGCCGCCGGCGACACGAAGATCCAGGTCATCAAGGAGGTTCGTTCGCTCACGAGCCTCGGACTGAAAGAGGCCAAGGATCTCGTCGACAGCGCACCGAAGCCCGTCCTCGAGAAGGCCTCGAAGGAAGACGCAGACAAGGCCAAGGCGCAGCTCGAAGCGGCTGGCGCAACCGTCGAGGTCAAGTAGCGCTTCGTCGAGTCAACTGGCAGGGGCACAGATGAATCGGCGGGGCCGGGTCGTTGTCGTGGCCCTCGTCGTCGCGCTCGGTTCCCTCTGGGCGCCGACGGCCTACGCCAAGGGCCAGCCGAAGGCGCCCAAGGAGTGGGACGAGCGAGTGCTCCCGTTCGTCGACTTCGTCGAGGAGCAGCGCGGCCTCGACTTCGACCACCCGGTCAAGGTTCGCTTCCTCTCCGACAAGGAGCTCGAGAAGGAGCTGCGGTCGGACCAGAAGCTCACCAAGAACGAACGCGAGCTCGACAAGCAGCTGGCGGGCGAGCTGTTGGCGCTCGGACTCGTCGGCGAACAGATCGATCTCTCACAAGCGAGCGAGGACCTCGCCGCCGAGAGCGTGGTTGGCTATTACGACCCGGAGACGGAAGAGCTCGTCGTTCGCAGCAAGGGCGCCAAGTCGATCGACGCCCGCGTCACGATCGTGCACGAGCTGGTCCACACCGTCCAGGACCAGCACTTCGACATCGACAAGCTGTACGACAAGGCCAAGGACGGAAGCCAAGCCTACGCACTCGACTTCCTCCTCGAGGGCGACGCGACCACCGTCGAAAACGCCTACCTCGACACGCTCTCGCCGGCCGACCAAGACGAGTACTACGGCTTCGTCGAGGACGTGGTTGGCGAGGAGCTGCCCGAGGGCGTGCCGTACGCGCTCGATGTGTACTCGTCGGCTCCGTACATCCTCGGAGAGGCCTTCGTGTACGCGCTCGATCCCGAAGGTGGGACGAGCGGGCGCGACCGCGCCTTCAAGAACCCACCGAAGACCGAAGAGGTGCTCATCGACCCCGTCGCGCTGAAGCAGCGGCAGCCGGCGAAGAAGGTGCCGAAGCCCAAGCTCACCAAGGGCGAGAAGCGGGCCTACGCCCCGGAGCAGTTCGGCGTGATCACGCTCTACCTCATGCTCTCGACCCGTCTCGACGCGCGCACCGCGCTCGAGGCCGTGACCGGATGGGGCGGCGACCGGTACGTCGGGTTCCAGAAGGCTGGAGACGCCTGCGTTCGCGTGAACATCACGGGTGACACCGATCTCGACACCGACCAGCTCGAGGATGCCCTCACGGCCTGGATGGCGGAGATGCCCGACGGCGCGGTCCAGGTGTCCCGTGATGGCGAGATCGTCGCGTTCACCGCTTGCGAGTCCGAGGGTGTCACCGAGCCGACCATCGAGAGCTTCGAGAGCGCGTTCTACAACGTGCTCGGCGGCCGGGTCTTCACCGTGCTGGACGTGGCGTCGGCCGGCGTCCCGCTCGGGACCGCATTGTGCGTCGGCGACTTCGTGAGCACCGACCCCGAGGTCATTGCTCTGTTCGACGAGGTCTTCGCCGAGGGCCGCGAGCCCACCGAAGCGGAGTACGTGATCCTCGACGACTCCTATGTCGAGGCTTTCCCCGCCTGCGGGGCCAATTTCCCGGCCTAGATGGCCTCTGCGGGAGAACCTTGACCTGACGAAGGGGCCGTCCTAGGGTTCCCGACCTAGAGAAGGGCCCCCGAAGGGGGTCCTTCACCGACGCGTGTTGCAGAGCCGGACGGGTCTCAGTAAACTCGTCCTAGCCGTGTCTGCCCGTTCGTGTCACCGCTGAATATCTCCACCCTGATCCGCGCGCGCGCCATCTCGCTGTAAGGAGTCGCCTTGCCTCGTCTCGCGTCCCGCGAACGACTGTCCTTCTCCCGGTTGCCGGAGGTCCTCGAGCTCCCCGACCTCATCGCGGTCCAGCGTGAGTCCTTCAGCCACTTCGTCGAGGAGGGCATCGCCGAGGTCCTCGCCGACATCTCCCCGATCGAAGACTTCACCGCCACGCTGAAGCTCGAGCTGGCCGACCATGTCTTCGACCCGCCGAAGCACTCCGAGGACGAGTGCCGCGAGCGAGACATGACCTACGCCCGGCCGCTCTTCGTGACGGCCCGGTTCATGAACGCCCAGACCGGTGAGATCAAGGAACAGACGGTCTTCATGGGCGACTTCCCGATGATGACCGACCGCGGCACGTTCATCATCAACGGCACCGAGCGCATCGTGGTCTCGCAGCTCGTCCGCTCGCCTGGCGTCTACTTCAACATCAGCTCCGACAAGACCCAGCCCGAGAAGGACATCGTCGACGCCAAGGTGATCCCGGGCCGTGGCGCGTGGCTCGAGTTCGAAGTCGACAAGAAGGACATCGTCTACGTCCGCATCGACCGCAAGCGCAAGCAGCCGGTCACGATCCTGCTCAAAGCGCTCGGCTTCGGCGAGACGCCCGAAGAGCTGGCCACGCTCATCCTCGACCCGAACGGCGCGCCGTACCAGTCGATCCTGAACACGCTGGCGAAGGACAACACCGAAGACGCCGAAGCGGCGTTCATCGACATCTACCGCAAGCTGCGCCCGGGCGAGCCCCCCACGCCCGACTCGGCGCGCCAGCTGCTCGAGAACCTCTTCTTCAACCCCAAGCGCTACGACATGGCCAAGGTCGGCCGGCACAAGGTGTCGAAGAAGCTCATCGACGAGTACAAGAAGCTCCCCCTCTCCAAGTACGACCTCAAGACGCCCAACGCCGACCCCGAGAAGGGCAAGGTCGACTACCAACTGTCGCGCGCCGACATCCTGGCGACGGTGTCGTACCTCGTGAAGCTGCATTCGAACGACCAGCCCGACGACTACTTCCGCGACGACATCGACCACTTCGGCAACCGGCGCGTGCGGTCGGTGGGCGAGCTCATCCAGAACCAGGTGCGGGTGGGGCTCTCGCGTATGGAGCGGGTCGTGCGCGAGCGCATGACCACCCAGGACGTCGAGGCGATCACGCCGCAGACGCTGATCAACATCCGCCCGGTCGTGGCGGCCATCAAGGAGTTCTTCGGCTCCAGCCAGCTCAGCCAGTTCATGGACCAGACGAACCCGCTGGCCGGCCTCACCCACAAGCGCCGCCTCTCGGCCCTCGGGCCCGGTGGCCTCTCGCGTGAGCGCGCCGGCTTCGAGGTCCGAGACGTGCACCCCAGCCACTACGGCCGGATGTGCCCGATCGAGACGCCGGAAGGCCCGAACATCGGCCTCATCGGTTACCTCTCTACGTACGCCCGCATCAACCGGTTCGGCTTCATCGAGACGCCGTACCGCAAGGTCGACAGCGGCCGCGCCACCCGCAAGATCGAGTACCTCGCAGCCGACGACGAGGACCGCTACGTCATCGCGCAGGCCAACGCCAGCGTCGACGACCAGGGCAAGTTCCAGGACGAGAAGGTCCTGGTGCGGGCTCGTCGCGGCGAGGTCGCGTACGTCGCCCCAACCGAGGTCGACTACATGGACGTGTCACCGAAGCAGATCGTGTCGGTGGCCACGGCGCTCATCCCGTTCCTCGAGCACGATGACGCCAACCGCGCGCTCATGGGCGCCAACATGCAGCGTCAGGCCGTGCCCGTCCTGCGGCCGACCGCGCCCTTCATCGGCACCGGGGTCGAGGCACGCGCGGCTCGCGACGCGGGAGACCTGATCCTCGCCGAGGGCGACGGGCGGGTCACCGACGTGTCGGGCGACGCGCTCGTCGTCGAGTACGACAGCGGCACGCGCAAGGGCAAGGTCAACTACCGGCTGTCGAAGTTCCGTCGCTCCAACCAGGGCACGTGCATCAACCAGAAGCCGCTCGTCGACACCGGCGACGTGGTGAAGGAAGGCGACATCCTCGCCGACGGCCCATCCACCCACGAGGGCGAGCTCGCGCTCGGCAAGAACCTGCTCGTGGCGTTCATGCCGTGGAAGGGTCACAACTTCGAGGACGCGATTGTGCTCTCCGAGCGCCTCGTGAAGGACGACGTGCTCACGTCCATCCACATCGAGGAGCACGAGATCGACGCCCGCGACACGAAGCTGGGCGCCGAGGAGATCACGCGCGACATCCCGAACCTGTCCGAGGACATCCTCAAGGACCTCGACGAGGACGGCATCATCCGCATCGGTGCCGAGGTCGGGCCCGGCGACATCCTCGTCGGCAAGGTCACACCGAAGGGTGAGACCGAGCTCACCCCGGAAGAGCGACTGCTGCGCGCGATCTTCGGTGAGAAGGCGCGCGAGGTCCGCGACACCTCGCTGAAGGTGCCCCACGGCGAGACCGGAAAGGTCATCGACGTCCGCAAGTTCTCGCGCGACGAGGGCCACGAGCTCCCGCCGGGCGTGAACCAGCTCGTGCGCGTCTACGTGGGCCAGAAGCGCAAGATCAGCGAGGGCGACAAGCTCGCCGGCCGCCACGGCAACAAGGGCGTGATCGCCAAGATCCTGCCCGTCGAGGACATGCCCTACATGGCCGACGGCACGCCCGTCGACATCATCCTCAACCCGCTGGGTGTGCCGAGCCGCATGAACGTCGGCCAGGTGCTCGAGGCGCACCTCGGCTATGTGGCCCGCCACGGCTGGGAGGGCAAGCGCGTCGCGCCGCGAACCGAGGCCAAGACGCGCACCGTCACCGAGCCGTCGGTGTGGGTGAGCAGCCCTGTGTTCGACGGCGCCCACTGGGACGAGACCGACCAGGGCGGGATCACCGGCACGATCCAGCAGCTCTTCGAGAAGCTGCATCCCGACGGCGACGATGGCTCGCGCCTCGTCAGCAACGACGGCAAGGCGGTGCTCTACGACGGCCGCACCGGCGCGTCGTACGACCGGCCGGTCACCGTCGGCTACATGTACATCCTGAAGCTCGCGCACCTCGTGGACGACAAGATCCACGCCCGCTCCACCGGCCCGTACTCGATGATCACGCAGCAGCCGCTGGGTGGGAAGGCGCAGTTCGGTGGCCAGCGCTTCGGCGAGATGGAGGTGTGGGCGCTCGAGGCCTACGGCGCGGCGTACGCACTCCAGGAGATCCTCACGATCAAGTCCGACGACGTGCTCGGTCGCGTCAAGGTCTATGAGGCGATCGTGAAGGGCGAGAACATCCCCGAGCCCGGCATCCCCGAGAGCTTCAAGGTGCTCATCAAGGAGATGCAGGCGCTCTGCCTGAACGTCCGCGTGATGAACGAGCTCGGCCAGGAGGTCGAAATCCGCGAGCTCGACGAGGACGCCTTCCGCACCACCGAAGCGCTCGGCATCGACTTGTCGAGGCCTGAGCGCGGCACCGATGAAGAGGACGCAGCCCGAGCACGCGAGCAGGCGAGGTATTAGGTGAGCGACCGCGGGGCGGGTACCCCGACAAGCAGCGAGCCGGGGCCCGAACGGCCCGGCCCGCAGGGCCGAGAGTGGGAGTGACGAGCACTCATGCATGACGTGAACGAGAGCGCACGGCTGTCCATCGCGCTGGCGACCGCGGAGCAGATCCGCATGTGGTCAAACGGCGAGGTGAAGAAGCCCGAGACGATCAACTACCGCACGCTCAAGCCTGAGAAGGACGGCTTGTTCTGCGAGAAGATCTTCGGTCCTACCAAGGACTGGGAGTGCTACTGCGGCAAGTACAAGCGCGTCCGGTTCAAGGGGATCATCTGCGAGCGCTGTGGCGTCGAGGTCACGCGCTCGAAGGTGCGCCGCGAGCGCATGGGGCACATCGAGCTGGCCGCGCCCGTCACGCACATCTGGTACTTCAAGGGTGTTCCGAGTCGCCTCGGCTACCTCCTCGACATCGCACCCAAGACCCTCGAGAAGGTCATCTACTTCGCCGCGCACCTCATCACTTGGGTGGACGACGAGCGCCGTCACAAGGATCAGGCCGAGCTCGAGGCCGACATCCGGGCCGAGGTCGCCGACCTCGAGAAGGAGCGCGACGCCCGCCTCGCGGCGCGCGACCAGGAGTTCGAGAAGGAGCTCGCCGAGCTCGAGAGCCAGTCGGCGAGTGGCAACGCCCGCAAGGCCGACCTCGAGCGGGCCGAGAAGGCGCGCGCCAAGGACGTCGACGAGATCAACGATCGGGCCGCGGCCGAGCTGGACCACCTGAAGACGGTCTGGACCACGTTCGAGAAGCTGGCTCCGAAGCAGATCGTCGACGACGAGCGCGTGTGGCGCGAGCTGCGCGACCGCTATGACGAGTACTTCACCGGCAACATGGGCGCAGAGGCGGTCAAGGACCTCATCTCGCGCCTCGAGATGCCCGACGAGGAGACCAACCTCAAGGAAGTCATCGCGACGGCCAAGGGCCAGCGCAAGGCCAAGGCCATCAAGCGCCTGAAGGTCACGTCAGCGTTCAACCGGCTCGACATGCACGGCCGCACGATCAACTCGCCGATGGGCATGGTGCTCGACGCGGTGCCGGTGATCCCGCCCGACCTGCGCCCGATGGTGCAGCTCGACGGTGGCCGCTTCGCCACGTCCGACCTCAACGACCTCTACCGCCGCGTCATCAACCGCAACAACCGGTTGAAGCGACTGCTCGACCTCGGCGCGCCCGAGATCATCATCAACAACGAGAAGCGCATGCTCCAGGAGGCCGTCGACGCGCTCTTCGACAACGGTCGCCGCGGGCGTCCGGTCACGGGCCCCGGCAACCGTGCGCTCAAGTCGCTCTCCGACATGCTCAAGGGCAAGCAGGGCCGGTTCCGTCAGAACCTGCTCGGCAAGCGCGTCGACTACTCGGGCCGTTCGGTCATCGTGGTTGGCCCGCAGCTCAAGCTCCAGCAGTGCGGTCTGCCCAAGCAGATGGCGCTCGAGCTCTTCAAGCCGTTCGTCATGAAGCGCCTGGTCGACCTCGAGTTCGCTCAGAACATCAAGTCGGCCAAGCGAATGGTCGAGCGCGCGCGTCCGCAGGTGTGGGACGTGCTCGAAGAGGTCATCAAGGAGCACCCGGTGTTCCTGAACCGCGCGCCAACCCTTCACCGTCTCGGCATCCAGGCGTTCGAGCCGGTGCTCGTCGAGGGCAAGGCGATCCAGATCCACCCGCTCGTGTGTGCGGCGTTCAACGCCGACTTCGACGGTGACCAGATGGCGGTGCACCTGCCGCTGTCGTCGGAGGCCCAGGCCGAGGCGCGCATCCTCATGCTGTCCGCGCACAACATCCTCTCGCCCGCGCACGGTCGCCCGATCGCGGTGCCGTCGCAGGACATGATCATCGGCTGCTACTACCTCACCGAGGTCGTCGAGGGCGCGCCGGGTGAAGGCCGCGTGTTCTCGTCACTCGACGAGGCTGTGCTCGCCTACGACCAGCGGCTCGAGCCGGGCAACGGTGAGGATGCGACCTACGGCATCGACCTGCACGCCAAGATCAAGGTGCGCATGTCGGGTCGGCGGTTCCCGACCGAGCAGTTCCCCGAGCGCGACGACAAGAATCCCGACCGGGTCGTCCTGCGCCGCGACACGCAGCGGAGTCGACCCAATCACGGCGAGAACGGCGAGGCGACGGTCCTCGTCGAGAGCACCGTCGGTCGGCTCCTCTTCAACGAGGCGTTCCCGCCCGACTTCCCGTACACCGGTGAGACCAAGGCCGGCCTCAAGAAGCGCGAGCTGACCGCGATCGTCGGCGAGCTCGTAGAGAGCTATTCGCGCGCCGAGGTTGCCGGGAGCCTGGACAACCTGAAGGACCTCGGCTTCGAGTACTCGACGCGCGCCGGCCTCACCATCTCCATGGCCGACGTCAAGACCCCACGGACCAAGGGTGCACTCCTCGAGCACTTCGAGGCCGAGGCCGAGAAGATCGAGCAGCAGTACGACCGCGGGATCATCACCGACGACGAGCGGCGCCAGAAGGAGATCGAGATCTGGACCGACGCCACCGACCAGGTTCGGGAGGCGATGGAGAAGGAGATGTCCTCCGAGCAGTTCAACCCCATCGACATGATGGTGGGCTCGGGTGCCCGCGGGAACATCGTCCAGGTGCGACAGATCGCCGGCATGCGCGGCCTCGTGGCCAACCCGCGTGGCGAGATCATCCCGCGCCCGGTGAAGTCCAGCTTCCGTGAGGGCCTGTCCGTGCTCGAGTACTTCATCTCGACGCACGGTGCCCGCAAGGGCCTGGCCGACACC
>JBBECS010000042.1 GCA_040881685.1 Acidimicrobiia bacterium
CGCGAGTTCCTCAAGTTCGTGGTCAACGAGTTCGACGACCACGCCCTCGAGGAGGCGCTCCTCGTGAAGGAGGCGTCCGGCGGCGAGGTCGTGGTGGTCGGCTTCGACGAGCCCGACATCGACCAGGCCCTGTACACCGCGATCGCCAAGGGTGCCGACCGGGCGGTCAAGCTCACCGGCGCCGGCGAGGGCGCGATCGACAGCCACGCTCGCGCCGCCGCGCTCGCCGATTGGCTGGCGGGACAGGACGCCGATCTGGTGCTCACCGGCGTCCAGGCGGCCGACGACCTCGATGGACAGCTCGCGCCACTCCTCGCGGCTCGAATGGGCCTGCCCCATGCATCGGTGGTGGTGTCGGTGGACGCCAAGGAGGGGGTCGCCCGCGTGCGCCAGGAGTTCAGCGGCGGCGCGGGCGCAGACCTCGAGATCCGCCTCCCCGCGGTCATCGGCGTGCAGGCCGCCCGCCAGCCCCCGCGCTACGCGTCGATCACCCGTGTGCGCCAGGTCATGCAGGCGGGCGGGATCGAGGAGACCGCCGCGACTGGCGCACCCGGTGGACCGGCCCTGACCGTGCGGCGCCTGTACCCGCCGGAGCAGACCGGGCACGCCGAGATGCTCGAGGGCAGCTCCGCCGACGTAGCCGACCGCATCCTCGAGCTTGTCCGGGCCAAGGGCTTGCTCAAGACCTAGACCTCGAGTTTTGGGAGACCGTGATGGGAAACGACGTCCTCGTACTCGCCGAGCACCAGGGCGGGTCGCTCGCCGACGTCACCTTCGAGCTGCTCGGCAAGGCGAAGGAGGTCGCGGGCGCGTCCAGCGGCCAGGCAGTCGTGGCCCTGTTCGGGAGCCCCGGGCTGGCAAGGGAGCTGAGCGCGGCCGATCTCGTCCTCTCCATGGACGACCCCGCGCTTGCGAGCTACACCGCCGAGGCCTACGAGAAGGCGCTGGCGCACGTCGTGAACGAACGCCAGCCACGCCTGGTGCTCCTCGCGACCACGACCGCGGGTCTCGACCTCGCGGCTTCGCTCTCCGTGACCTGGGACGCGCCGCTCGTGTCGTACGTGGTCGGTCTCGAGTCCGAAGGCGACGCCCTCGTGGCAACGGCCCAGATCTACGGGGGCAAGCTCATGGCCGAGGTCGCGCTCGAGGGCGATCGCGCGATCGGCGCGGTCACCGCGGGCTCGTTCCCGGGCGAAGCCGGTCGGGGCGCGGGGAGCGCGACGGTGGAGGACACACCGGCACCGGCCGAGCTCGGCGCAGGCCTACGCACCACGTTCATCGAGATGCTCGTGCCGGAAGCTGGCGATGTCGACATCACCGCCGCCGACCTGCTCGTGGCGGTGGGGCGGGGCATCGGCAGTGAAGGCGACGTCGAGCTGGTGCAGGATCTCGCCGACGCCATGGGCGCGCCGCTGGCGGCGTCGCGCCCGATCACCGACCTCGGCTGGCTGCCCAAGAGCCGCCAGGTCGGCAAGTCGGGCGTCAAGGTGAAGCCGCGCGCGTACCTCATGTTCGGCATTTCGGGCGCCCCGGAGCATCTCGAGGGCATGCGCGACGCCGAGTTGATCATCGCCTGCAACACCGACGCCCAGGCCCCGATCTTTGACGTCGCCCACTACGGCACGACCGCGGACCTCTTCGACCTCCTGCCGGCGCTCACCGAGAAATTGGGCGGATGAGCGGCACGCTTGCTGGCCTCACCTTGGCGGCCGAGGAGACCCGCGAGGTCTTCGAGGGGATCGGGACGCTGGGGGAGGGGATTTTCTACGTCCTCTCGTTCGCAGCCACCGCCATCTTCTTCTGGGGATGCTGGCGGCGAGTCCGCAAGTACCGACGAGGTCGACCGACCTGGCGCTTCCGGCGTCGTATGGCCCGCACGGTCGCAGTGGCGACCGACACGCCCGACGACGAGGTCGCCCCCTCCGCGGTGGCTCCGAAGGCCGGCAACGGCAACGGCGCGATGAACGGTCACACCGTCGACGCGCGTGCTGCCGCGGGTGCCCTGGCAACGATCGCCGCCAACACCACGGTGCGAAAACGTGACCGGGCGGCAGGCCTCGCGCACTTCTTCGTGTTCTGGGGCTTCATCACCCTGTTCATCGGGACCGTCGTCCTCACGATCGACTACGACATCGTTCGCAACGCCACCAACGCGCTCGGTGAAGAGCGGAGCTTCTTCGAGGGCGCCTTCTACCTTGCGTACTCGGTGATCCTCGACACCATGGGGTTTGCCGCCGTGCTCGGGATGCTCTATCTGGGGTGGCGGCGAGCCTTCGGCCACAAGGCGGCACTCGACTACACGCGCGCGGAGAAGCCCGAGGGTGGCTACTCGCGCGACGAGTTCGTGAAGGGGGATTGGCTCTTCCTCGGTCTGTTGTTCGCGCTGCTGTTCACCGGGTTCCTCCTGGAGGGCTTCCGGATCCGGGCCAACGGATTCCCCTCGTTCGAGGTCTGGTCGCCGGTCGGTTGGCTCCTGGCCAAGGGTGTGCGCGGCGTGGGGATCGGGACGGGTGCCGCAGCCGACGTCCGCGTCGCGACTTGGTGGGTTCATGCGGTGATGGCGCTTGGGTTCGTGGCCTACATCCCGTTCTCCAAGGCCATGCACATGCTCACCGACACCGCGAACCTGGTCGTCTTCGACCGGGCCAGTGCTCGTCGGTTGCCCGCGGTCCGCCCGGAGGCCGATCACGTCGGCTACCGAACGCTGGCCGACTTCACCTGGAAGGAGCTCCTGGACCTCGACTCGTGCACGAAGTGCGGTCGTTGCCACGTGGCGTGTCCGGCGACCGCCTCCGGTGCCCCGCTCTCGCCCCGCGACCTCATCCTCGATCTGCGCCAATGGGCTGACGAGACCACGGGTGGGCGAACGATCCTCGACGGTGAGCGGCGACCGACGTTGACGGGTCCGCTCGTCGGCGCCAGCGCGTCTCGCGTCGCCGGCGACGTGATCAAGGTGGAGACCCTGTGGTCGTGCACGACCTGCATGGCGTGCGTCGAGGCCTGCCCCGTCGGGATCGAGCACGTCTCGACGATCGTCGAGCTGCGGCGCAGCCTCGTCGACGAGGGCGCGATGGCGCCGACCCTCCAGACCGCCCTCCAGAACCTCGCGCAGCAGGGCAACTCATTCGGTAAGTCGTCGCGGATGCGAGCGCGCTGGACCAAGGATCTCGACTTCGAGGTGGCCGACGCCCGCAAGACACCGGTCCGCTACCTCTGGTTCGTCGGCGACTTCGCCGCGTTCGACGAGCGCCTTCAGGAGTTGTCGCGCACGCTGGCCCGTATCCTGCATGACGCCGACGTCGACTTCGGCCTGCTGTACGAGGACGAGTGGAATTCAGGCAACGACGTCCGCCGCGTGGGCGAGGAAGGGCTCTTCGAGATGCTCGTCGAGCACAACCTTGCTGCGTTCGAAGCGGCGAGCTTC
The DNA here is from genome assembly GCA_040881685.1 of Acidimicrobiia bacterium. Taxonomy (NCBI): domain Bacteria; kingdom Bacillati; phylum Actinomycetota; class Acidimicrobiia; species Acidimicrobiia bacterium. The sequence goes on from JBBECS010000042.1 coordinate 3,425, forward strand.
GACGAGATCTTCACCACCGATCCCCACTCGCTGAACACGCTGCGCAACGAGTATCCCGCGTTCGGCCTCGACAAGCCCGTTCGGCACTACACGGAGGTACTGGCCGATCTCCTCGAGTCAGGTGCGATCCCGACGAGCCCGCTGGACGTTCGGGTCACCTACCACGACCCGTGCTACCTCGCCCGCTACAACAACGTGATGGACCCTCCCCGCCGTGTTCTGCTGGCGCTCGGGTGCGAGCTCGTCGAGATGCCGCGCAACCGCGACAACACGTTCTGCTGCGGCGCGGGCGGCGGGCGTATCTGGATGGACGACTCTGGGCTCGAGGAGCGGCCCAGCGAGAACCGCATCCGCGAAGCCGCGACACTCGACGTCGAGCGTTTCGTCGTCGCGTGCCCGAAGGACTTCACCATGTACACCGACGCCGCCAAGACGACCGGGCACGATGACCGCCTGCGCGTCATCGACGTGATCCAGCTGGTCGACGAGGCACGTGTGACCTCGAAGCTCGTGGTGGCGGAATGACGCCGAGCAGCTTTGACGCGTCGCTGGTCGGCAAGGCGCTCGGCGCGCGGCTCGAGGAGCTCGAGGCGACCATCGAACGCCTCCGCGCGTTCGCGTTCGAGCCCGACGCGGCGGCGGCTCGGCCCGCAGTAGTGGAGGGCGAGTCACTCGAAAACGCGAGGGAGCTCGTACTCCGAGCGTTCCGGATGATGAGCGACCCGCTCCACTACCGCACGCTGCTCCACCTGCGCGAGGGCGACGCCGACCTCGGCACTCTCGCCTCGCTGCTCACGGTTCCGCGCCTCGCGGTGTGGGAACGTGTGAACGACCTCGTGCAGGCGGGCCTGGTGGCGCGCTCGCTCGAAGCCGACCAGGCCGGCTTGACCACCGCGGGTCAGGCGCTGGTCGAGCTGGTCGAGGCGATTGCCCGTGGCGCGAGCGAAGCGCGGTAGGGCATGCAGTGCCCCTGGTGCGACTTCGAGGGCACACCTCGAGCACTCCACGCGCATCTTGGCGAAGAACATCCTGAGCGGGTCCGCTTCGAGGAGCGCGGCCCGTCGCGGTTCTACGGTATCGACTGCCCCATCTGCGATGAGGGCTATGAGCACGTCGTGAAGCCGCGCCTGCGTGACCCGGGGTTCATGGAGGAGTTCCAGCGCGAGATCCGCTTGGTCGCGTTCGACATGCTCGTCAATCACTTGCTCGCCGAGCACACCGAGCTCGCGGGAGACGATGACGAAGACGTGCCCTCGGGCGCGACGTAGACGAACACCACCAGCAGGAGGGAATGCGTTGGCGACCGTACGAGGCTGCAACATCCCCGAGGACCTCCACTACCTCATGGAGAAGCACGTCTGGGCCCGCCGTGACGGCGACGTGGTCACCGTCGGACTGACCGATGTCGCCCAGAACCTCGCGAAGTCGATCCTCTCCGTCACGCTGAAGAAGCCCGGGAAGACGGTGGCCAAGGGCAAGAGCGTCGCAACCGTCGAGAGCAGCAAGTGGGTCGGGCCCGTGCCGAGCCCGGTGACCGGTGAGGTGGTCGAGGTGAACGAGGCCGTCGCCAGTACGCCGGGGACCATCAACGCGGATCCGTACGGCGAAGGTTGGATCGCGCGACTGCGCGCCGATGACTGGGATGCGGACGCGGGCGACCTCGTGACCGGGGCGGCCGGCGTCGAGGCTTACGGGCAGTTCCTGGACGCCGAGGGGATTGTCTGCGAGGGCGAGTGAGGTGGGTGAGCAGAGCTGGTACGGCTGCGTCGTGCCCGACGATCTCCTCTACGACGTCGAGCACAACGTCTGGATCCGGCTCGAGGGTGACGAGGCCGTGCTCGGGATGACCGACGTGGCCCAGACGATGTGCGGCAAGTTCGTGCAGCTCTCGTGGAAGGAGCCCGGCCGGGCCGTGGCGCGCGGCAAGCCGCTCGCGGTGATCGAGAGCGCGAAGTGGGTCGGTCCTTTTCCTGCGCCCTTTGCCGCCGAGCTCGTCGCCACGAACAAGGCTGCGTTCGAGGCCGACATCCTCGTGGCCAACCGCGATCCGTACGGTGCGGGTTGGCTCGTGCGGGTCCGACCCACGAACCTCGACGAGGATCGCCGTCACCTCGTCGACGGAGCCGAGGCGTTCGAGCATTACCGTCGTTTCATCGACGAGAACGAGATCCGCTGCTTCCGTTGTGAGGAGTGACCATGGATATCGACATCGATGCCGGCGTGCGCCGGTCGTTGGCCCGAGTGCGGGAGCGGGCAGTGAGCGTGGATCTCACGCTGCGCTTCTGCGGGGGACTCGTGACCAAGGAGGCGGTCGCGTACCCCGGCAGTGAGGACGAAGGCGCGGGCTTCCGCCGGGAGGAGGTCGACGACCTCCTCCTCTACTGGCGTCAACGTCTGGTCGTGGAGGGCCTTGACCGGGCGCAGGTGACGACCGCAATCGTCCCCCGGCGACTAACGGTACGGGCGGTCGAGTACGAGCTCGCGGCCGAGGCGTCCTACGCGTGAGCGAACCCTTGCGGTGAGACCGCGAACGCAGGAGTATGCACGTATAACGATATTCGGCATCGTGGATGTCGGTGACCAAGGATGGAATCACACAGGGGGATGGCAATGACAGAGACAAATGGGGACGACCAGCAGAAGAGCATGGCGATCGTCTGCTGGAGCAACGACCTCGACCGGGTGTGGCCGGTGCTCATCCTGGCCACGACCGGCGCAGCATCGGGTCTCGACGTGAACATCTTCTTCACGTTCTGGGGGCTGCGCGTGCTCCAGAGCAACGACAAGCGCATCACCGGCCAGAACTGGAAGCAGAAGGGCGAGTCGGTCATGGACCGCGGCGGCACCGACCACCTCAAGCTCTCGAAGATGCACATGGCCGGCATGGGGACCGGGATGATCAAGAGCCTGGCCAAGGAGTACAAGGTCGCCAGCCCAACCGAGCTCCTCGGGATGGCCATGGATCTGGGCGTCAAGCTCCACCCGTGCCAGATGACCATGGAGCTCTACGGACTCACCAAGGACGACTTCGTGGACGGCTTGGAGACCCCGCTCGGCGCGGCCAGCTTCATCGAGATGGCGGCCGAAGCCGACATCACGATGTTCATCTGAACCGACCACCGCCGAGTGGCGAGCGCGCGCGCGGCATGCTCGTGCTCACGACCGACCCGGTCGTGCTGCGCGGCTTGGAACGTGTCGCGCGCGAGTCCGGCCTTCTCGTGCTCACTCCGGCCGCTCGTGACGCGGACGAGCCCGAGGTGATCGTGATCGACCTCGACCAGCCCGGCGCCGCGGACCAGGTCGCCCGCTGGCGAGCGCGTCTCCCCGATGCGTTCGTCGCCGGTCACGTCGGCACCCCCGACCAGGCGAGGTGGCTCGAGGCCGAGCGCGCCGGGTGCGACCTGGTTGCCAACCGGGGCGCGTTCGCGGCGCGCCTGCGCCAACGGCTACCCCCGCCGGGCGCGCGTCAACGGCCGCGCTTGCCCTTGTTGGAGGCAGCCGAGGTGCCGGGTCGCCTCGGGCTGGTCGTGCACCTCCCGGAGACGCCAGTCGGCCCGGTTGCGCTCTATCACGTCCGGGGCCGTCTCTGCGCGGTCGAGGACCGCTGTCCCCATGCGGGTGCGACGCTCTCGGAGGGCGAGTTGGAGGGCTCGATCGTCACCTGTCCACGCCACGGGAGCCAGTTCGACGTCTGCACGGGCGAGCGCATGCGGGGTCCGGCCGATGCCTCGCTGCGGACCTTCGGCGTCGTGGAGGAGGACGGCTTCGTCCATCTCCTCCTCGACGCGCCGGAGGAGCGATAGATGAGGATGCTCAGCCCGCGGCGGCGGCGCGCAGCACGGCGCGGTCGCGTCGCGCTTCGCGGAGCAGCGCCTCTCGGTCGCTCGAGTGGTAGATCTGCACGCCGGCGATCTTCTCCTCGCCTCGGAAGACCTGACCCCGGAGCCCGCTCGCGCCGGGGAACACCCGGAGGACGAACGTCGACCCCGCGGCTTCGAACTCGATCTCCTCGCGGGCGTCATCGGGAACCGCACCGTCCGATCTGTGGCCGATCACGATCCCCCGATCTCTCGCAGGTCCTGCACGCTCGGCGGGTGGAGCTCGCGGTCGCCAACCAACGCGCGGGCTTGTTCTGACATCCGGTCGCGGGTCCATCGAGGTTCGAGCGTGAACTCGACTGACACCTCCGAGATCCCGGGGAGCGCGTAGAGGACCTCTTGCATCTGGGACTCGAGGATCGGCCCGATGGCGCACCCGAAGGTCGTGAGCGTGTAGGTGACATGAGCGCGACCCTCGTCATCGACATCGACGTCGTACACGAGACCGAGGTCGACGATGTTGATCCCGAGCTCGGGGTCGGGGATCACCTTGAGGGCCTCCCGGGCCTCGTCGGCGCCGGTGACCACCGCTCCACTCATCGGGTTGCCGAAACGCTTGAGCATGTGCGCATAGACGCATAGTGTGACGGGATCCAGGTCCGCCACGCAAGGCCCGGTGAGTCCAAGCTCGTGCTGCACGATCCCCAGGGGTGGAAGAGCGCCGGCGATCGGCGCGGCAAGGACTGAATGGCGCGCTTTGGGTTCCTCATCGACCAGGACACGTGCATCGGCTGTCACGCCTGCACGGTGGCCTGCAAGGCCGAGCACGACGTGCCCCTCGGCGTGAACCGCACCTGGGTCAAGTACATCGAGAAGGGCGAGTTCCCCGACTCGCAGCGCAAGTTCTCGGTGATGCGCTGCAACCAGTGCGACAACGCGCCGTGCGTCACGATCTGCCCGACGAACGCGCTCTTCGTGCGTCACGACGGCATCGTCGACTTCGACACGACCTCGTGCATCGGCTGCAAGTCGTGCATGAACGCCTGCCCCTACGACGCCCTTTACATCGATCCGGACGAGCACACGGCCCAGAAGTGCAACTTCTGTGCGCACCGGATCGATGTCGGGTTGGAGCCCTCGTGCGTGATCGTGTGTCCCACCCAGTCGATCGTGGCCGGCGACCTCGACGATCCCAGCACCCGGATCTCACAGATGGTCGCCCGTCACGACGTGCAGGTGCGTGCGCCGGAGCAAGGAACTCGGCCCAAGGTGTTTTACAAGGGTGCCGACGAGGCGTCGCTCGACCCGACGCGCACCCGGATCGCCGACGACGGGATGATCTGGGCCGACACGACGGCACACCACCCGACGGTGCCCGAGATCCCCGTCCACCTCCGAGCGCGAGCTGACGACAGCGGGAAGCCCCGTGGTGGGCAGGTGGTCGCGCGCACGGTGTACACGACCGAGCATCCGATGCCCTGGAAGAGCATGGTCTCGGCATATCTGGTCACGAAGTCGGTGGCGGCCGGCGCGCTGATGATCGCGGCGCTGCTCGTGCTGCTCGGCCATGCGGGGCACCAGGGTTCCGTGGGGATCCTGGCGCCCGTGGTGGCCGGGTTCTTCACGTTCGTCACCGGGGTGTTGCTCGTGGCGGACCTGAAGCAGCCGCGGCGCTTCTGGTATCTGCTGACCCGTCCCAACTGGCGGTCATGGCTCGTGCGTGGCGCGGTGATCCTCGGGATCTATGCGGCCGTGAGCGCGGCATGGTTTGCTGCGGGCCTGTTCGACGAGGCCGCCGCGATCCGGGTCCTGGCGGGGCCCGGCTTCGCGCTGGGTGCCGCGACCGCGGGCTACACCGCGTACCTGTTCGGCCAGTGCGAGGGGCGCGATCTCTGGCAGACGCCGATGCTGCTGCCCGTGCTCCTCGCCCAAGCCGTGATCGCGGGGGCCAGCGCGTTCCTCGTCGCGGATGTGTTCCTCAGTATCCCCGAGCCCGACGCGATCCGTTGGACGCTCCTTGGTGGGATCGTCGCGGTGGCGGTCTTCACGTTCGCGGAGCTCGCCGCCCGCGGTACCGCGCACGTCGAGATGGCGGTAGCCGAGATGACGCGAGGCCGCTACGCCACCATCTTCTGGCTTGGTGGCGTGTTCCTCGGTCTCGCAGTACCGGGCGCGCTCATGGTCGCGGCGCTCGCCCTCGGCTCCGGCGGTATTGCCCTCTCGGCTGCGGCCGGCGTGTGCGCGGTCATCGGCCTCGCCGCGTACGAGGATGCCTTCGTCCGCGCCGGCCAGTCCGTTCCACTCTCCTAGGAGTCTCGATGAGCAGTCGCGAGATCCTCGATCGGCTCGCTGACGCGGCCGCCGACGTCGCGCTCGAACGCCTGCTGCCCGGCACGGCGCTCACGAGCTATCCACCCGTCGACCAGTGGCACGACCATGCCGAGTACGACCCGGAGGAGTGGAAGCACGGTCGCAAGGTCGAGCGGCGCTACTCGCTCATCCCGACGACCTGCTTCAACTGCGAGGCGTGCTGCGGGTTGCTCGCCTATGTCGACAAGGCGACGGGCGAGATCCGCAAGTTCGAAGGAAACCCCGCGCACCCGGCCAGCCGCGGTCGGAACTGTGCCAAGGGCCCCGCCACCCTCACCCAGGTCTACGACCCCGAGCGGATCCTCTACCCGCTCAAGCGAAGCGGCCCGCGCGGATCGGGCCAATGGCAGCGCACAACCTGGGACGAGGCACTGGCCGACATCGGTGGGCGCGTCGGCCGAGCCTTCCGCGAAAGCCGACACGACGAGGTCATGTACCACGTCGGTCGTCCCGGCGACGACAGCTACATCGAGCGGGTGCTGCACGCCTGGGGGATCGACGGCCACAACTCGCACACCAACATCTGCTCGTCGGGTGCCCGACTTGGCTACGCCACCTGGATGGGCTTCGACCGTCCGTCCGCCGACTTCGCCAACGCGCAGGTGATCTTCCTGATCTCCAGTCACCTCGAGGCCGGTCATTACTTCAACCCGCATGCCCAGCGTGTCATCGAAGGCAAGATGCGCGGCGCGAAGATCATCACCGTCGATCCCCGCTTGTCGAACACGGCGTCGATGTCCGACTACTGGTTCGCGCCGTGGCCGGGGACCGAAGCGTTCCTGTTACTGACGATCGCGCGGCTGCTCCTGGAGGCGGACACTTGGGATCGAGAGTTCGTTCGGCGCTGGGTCAACTGGGAGGCGTACCTGCGTGAGAGCCGCCCCGATCTCGAGCCCGTCTTCGCCAGTGTGGAGCCCGCGTTGCTCGACCTCTACGCCGACTACACGCCCGAGAGAGCGGAACAGGTGTGCGGGGTCGACGCTCGGCGGATCCAAGAGGTGGCGGCCGTCATCGGCGGCGCGCTCGGCCGGTTCGCCTCGCACAACTGGCGGGCCTCGGCGGCCGGCAACGAGGGTGGGTGGCAGACCGCCCGCTGCCTGATGCTCCTCAACGTTCTCACTGGCAGTGTCGGCACCGTGGGCGGCACGAGCGCGAACGGGTGGAACAAGTTCATTCCCGTCCCACCCAAGGCCGTGCATCCCCAGTCGCGTTGGAACGACCTCACGTGGCCGCTGGAGTACCCGCTCGCGCACCATGAGATGAGCTTCTTGCTGCCGTACTTCCTCAAGGAAGGGCGAGGTCGCCTCGACACCTACTTCACGCGCGTCTACAACCCGGTGTGGACGAACCCCGATGGCTTCTCGTGGATCGAGGTCCTCACCGACGAGGACAAAGTGGGTTGCCATGTGGCACTCACCCCGACATGGTCGGAGACCGCGTGGTTCGCTGATTACGTGCTGCCCATGGGTGTCGGCGCCGAGCGCCACGATCTCGCGTCGTACGAGACTCACTCGAGTCGCTGGATCGGTTTCCGCCAGCCCGTCTTCCGGGTGTTCGCCGAGCAACAGGGCGAATCGGTGAAGCGCACGCACGAAGTCAACCCTGGAGAGGTCTGGGAGGAGGACGAGTTCTGGATCGACCTCGCGTTCCACATCGACCCTGACGGCGACCTCGGGATCCGGACGCACTTCGAGAGCCCCGAGCGGCCGGGTGAGCCGATCTCCATGGACGAGTACTACGGGTCGCTTTTCACGAACTCCGTCCCGGGCTTGCCCGACAAGGCGGCCGAGGAGGGGTTGAGCCCACTCGCGTACATGCGCAAGTACGGCGCGTATGAGCTCCCGGGAGACATGTACGCCGTGCACGAACGCGAAGTCGGTGCCGACGAGCTCGTGGAAACGGTCACTGGTGCGGACGGCGTGTACCGCAAGCCGGGAACCGCTGGTCTGCACGAATCGCTCGCCGAGATCGAGGGCCACATGCCCTTCATCGGCGATGGCTCCGTCGGTGTCGAAGTCGACGGCGTGGTGCGCTTCGGGTTCCCGACCCCGAGCCGCAAGCTCGAGCTGTACTCGCCGACGCTCGCGGAGTGGGGCTGGCCCGAGTATGCGCTGCCGACCTGGATCCCGAGCCACGTGCACTGGGAGGACCTCGACCTGGAAGGAGGAGAGCGCATGCTGGTCCCCACCTTCCGGCTGCCGACGCTCATCCACACCCGCTCGGGGAACGCCAAGTGGCTCAACGAGATCAGCCACGGTCACCCGCTGTGGGTGCATCCCTCCGACGCCGACGCGCTCGGTCTCGACACGAACGCGCTCGTGCGCATCACCACGCGCACCGGGTACTTCGTGATGCGCGCGTGGCGCACCGAGGGCATTCGACCGGGTGTCGTGGCCGCGTCCCACCACATGGGCCGCTGGCGCCTCCAGGAGGAGCAGGGCAACGAGCGCTGGTCCTCAGGACTCGCCGCGCTCGGACGCGAGGCGGACAGCCACTGGACGCTTCACAGCGACCACGGTGTCGCGCCGTTCGAGAGCTCGGACGCCGACTCGAGTCGGATCTGGTGGACGGATGCTGGGGTTCACCAGAACCTCACGTTCGCGCCTCAGCCCGACCCGGTCAGCGGCATGCACTGCTGGCTCCAACGCGTACGCATCGAGCCTGCCCGTCCGGGTGACCGGTATGGCGACATCGCGGTGGACACCGCGGCATCGATGGCCGCCTACCGCGAGTGGATCGCCAAGACTCGCCCCGGACCCGGGCCTGGCAATCTGCGCCGGCCGCTGTGGTTCGCGCGTCCGGTGAAGCCGACGGCCTCCGCCTACGAGCACCGAACCGCCGGATGACCACGGCCACCTCGGTCTTCGACCTCGTGGACTCGGCCCGGCGCCGGGCGCGCCTCGCCGCGGTGCTCGGACACTTGCTCGCCGAGGAGCCGCGACACGAGCTGGGGGAGCTCGTGGCCACCGTCCCCGAGCTCGCTGCACTTGCCGAACCGGACCCGACCCTGGCCGCGGCCTTCGAGCGGATACTCATTCGCGAGGTGCCGCTCCACGAGAGTGTGTTCACTGGTCCCGACGGTCGACGCGGCGGACCGACGGTCGCCACCCTGTCCGGGTTCTATGACCGTCATGAGCTCGGGGCCCCGCCGCCGTGGCGCGTCGCCGGACCCGACCACCTCGCTATCGAGCTCTGGGCCTACGGGGCCCTGTGTGCCGAGGAGGCTGCGGGCTGGGAGGAGCGACGGCCCGACCGAGCCACTCGAGCCGTCGAGGCCGAGCGCGAGTTCCTGATGGGCCACCTCGGCGTCTGGGCCGAGGTCGCGGTCACCGCACTGGCGCGTCGGGCGATCGGCACGCCCTACGCGGCGTTGGCCGACGCAGTCGGCAGCTTTGTGGCCGAAGAGGTGGAGCGACTCCGTCCGACCCCCGACCATCCGGGCCTCCCTCCGGTCGAGGTTGCACCGGCACCCCAGCGGGCGGGTCCGGCCGCGCTCGCTCGGTGGCTGCTCGCGCCCGGCCGCTGCGGCGCGTACCTCGGCGTCGACGACCTGGCCAATGCGGCCAACGCGCTTGGCATCCCGTGGCGCCCCTCGGATCCGCGGAGCCGCTTCCGTGAGGTGATCGAAGGCGCGACCGACGGCGGCGACCTGCCCGCGCTGGCGGCAGCGCTCAAGCTCCCCATCCAGGAGTGGCGCGATGCGCACGCGCACAATGAGGCCGAGCGCGAAGGCAATCGACGGGTGTGGCGCGCCTGGCGGATGCGAGCCGAGGAGTCGCTGCGACTCCTCGATCGCGTCGAGAGCGCCGGACGCGCTCGCTCGGGGGAATCGCGCCCCGAGGGCGAGCTCAGCTCCGTGGTCGTGCGAGTGCTTGGCCCAGGCGAGCGCGAACGAGAGCACGCCGCGGCCGCGGTCGTTGGTCGCCTGCGCGCGCTCGAGGTCGCGGTTGGCGTGTGCTCGCATCTCCCCGCCCAGCTGCATCGAGCAACGGATACCCTCCTTGACGCCGGTGCCGATACCGTTCTGCTCGCATCCGACACGTCGACGGCGGTGGCATGGCGCGACGGCGGGCCCCGTGGCGACCGGGAGCAGCGTTTCCTTGCCGATGCCGCCGTCATCGTCCGACTCGAGCCCGCGGCGGGCGCGACGCGGGTCGAGGTGGACGCGCACGGCGAGCGCGGGCTTCGAGACCACGTCGTCGAGGCGCTCGCAGGTCTTGAAATGTTGGTCGACGGCGCCGAGTCGACGAGGACGACACCCTGATCTTCACCCAGTACTACTTGGAGTGCCTCTCGCAGGCCTCGTACCTCATCGGTGACGAGACAACCGGTCGGGCCGTCGTTGTCGACCCCCGGCGCGACACCGCGGAGTACGTCAAAGATGCCAACGCGGCCAGCCTCACGATCGAGCTGATCATCGAGACCCACTTCCACGCCGATTTCCTCTCCGGGCATCTCGAGCTGTCGGCGGCGACAGGCGCATCCATCGCGTACGGGGAGGCGGCAACGACCGAGTTCCCGAGCCGCAAGCTGGCCGATGGCGAGCACATCTCGCTGGGTGAGGTCGAGCTCGAGGTGCGCGCCACGCCCGGGCACACCCCGGAATCGATCAGCATCGTCGTCTATGAGCATGCCGGTGACGCCATTCCCTACGGGGTCCTCACCGGCGACACCATGTTCATCGGTGACGTCGGCCGGCCCGATCTCCTGGCCTCCGTCGGCCGGACTCCCGAGGAGCTCGCCGGTCAGCTGCACGAGTCGCTCCAGACGCAGCTGCTCACGCTGCCCGATGCCACCCGGGTGTTTCCCGCCCACGGCGCCGGGTCCGCGTGTGGCAAGCAGCTCTCGACCGAGACGGTGTCAACCATTGGCGAGCAGCGCGCCGTCAACTACGCGCTCGCCGCCCGGTCGGCCGACGAGTTCGTGGACCTGGTGACCGAGGGGCAGAGCGCGGCGCCCGCCTACTTCGCCCACGACGCCGCCCTCAATCGCAAGCAACATCGTCTGCTCGATGAGTCGCGCAAGCCCGAATCCCTGACGCTCGAACAGGTGCTCGAGCTCCAGCAGCGCGGTGCCGCCGTCCTCGACACCCGCGACGCCGGCGACTTTGCCTCGGGACATGTCGCGGGTTCGACCCATATCGGTATCGATGGTCGCTTCGCCGAGTGGGCAGGAAGCCTGCTGGATCCCGAGCGCGCGATCGTCCTTGTTTCCCGGCCCGGTACCGAGCTCGAAGCCAAGAACCGGCTCGGTCGGATCGGCTTCGACCGGGTCCTCGGCGCGTTGCCCGATCCTGAGCGCGCCTTCGCTGCCAATCCCGAGGTCGTGCGGCGCGGGTCTCGCCTCACGGCCCGTGCGCTCGATGAGCGGATGGCGACCGGCGAGGTGACGCTCGTCGATGTGCGCAGTCCTGGGGAGTCGGCGCTCGGGACGATCCCCGGCGCCGCAGCAATTCCGCTCAACCAACTCGAGGCCGCGCTCGACCAGTTCGACCCGCGCCGTCCGATCGTCGTCTTCTGCGCGAGCGGTTACCGGTCATCGACCGCCGCGAGCCTCCTGCGCGCCGCAGGGTTCGCGGATGTCTCCGACCTGTACGGCGGCTACCCGGGCTGGTCGAGAGATCGCACTACG
>JBBECS010000043.1:0-34608 GCA_040881685.1 Acidimicrobiia bacterium
ACCTGATGTCTACGATGACGCGCGACATCCGTCTCCGATGTCTCGCGACACCACATTCGCGGAGGGAGTGGGATTTGAACCCACGGTGCCCGGAGGCACAATGGTTTTCGAGACCATCCGATTCGGCCGCTCTCGCATCCCTCCAGGGACCGATTGTACGAGGCGGTGTTAGAGACCCAGATTCGTATGGATCTCTCTGGTCGCGGTGGAGCGATTGAGTGTGTAGAAGTGGAGCCCGGGGGCGCCACCGTCGATCAGCTCGCGGCAGAGCTTGGTCGCTTCCTCGATCCCGACGCGTCGTACAGCATCGGGATCGTCCTCGACCGCGCGCATTTTCTTCATGAACCACGCAGGGAACTCGGAACCCTGCATCTCCGCCATGCGCTTGGTACCGGCCAAGCTGAGCGCGGGCATGATCCCGGGAATCACTGGCTTGTCGACGCCCGCGGCGCTCAGTGACGCAACGAGATCGAAGTAGTGGCTCGCCTCGAAGAAGAACTGCGTGATGGCGAAGTCCGCCTCGGAGAGCTTCTCGGCGGTGTGGCGCCGGTCGCTCTCGGCGCTGGACGAACGCGGATGGGGCTCGGGGTGCGCAGCGACGCCGATGCTGAAATCCCCGGTCTCACGGAGCAGCCGCACGAGCTCGACCGCGTGGTGTAGCTCGCCTGGTGGCAGATCGAGGTCGGCCGGCGGATCCCCTCCGAGCGCCAACACGTTCTCGATGCCTGCGTCGCGATAGCGCGTGACGATGTCGATGAGCTCGGCGCGCGTATGTGCGGCGCAGGTGAGATGAGCCATCGCAGTCATCGAGGTCTTGCGATTGATGTCGACCACGACCTCGTGCGTCAACTCTCGCGTCGTACCGCCCGCGCCGTACGTCACCGACACGTACGACGGGTGGAGGGGCTCGAGCTCGGCGATCGTTTGCTCGAGCAATCCCTTGGCCTCGTCGGTGCGTGGAGGGAAGAACTCGAAGGAAACCGTTCGCTCACCACGAGTCAGGATCTGGCTGATCTTCGTCATGCGCCCGTCAGCGTACGCGACACGCGTGATCGTCTCCCTCTCGAATCTCGTAGCCTCACCCGCCGTGGAGTTCACGATCGAGCAGCAGCTGCGCGGCGAGCCCGCCGCGGTCGAGGGAATCCTGCTCGACCCGGAGTTCATCGTTGCGCGCGCCGCGCTGCCCAAGCTCGGTGACGCCGAGCTGCTCGAGTCGACCCACAACGGTGACGAAGCGCGCCAGCGCATCCGTCTGCGGTTCACCGCGCCCCTCGCGCCGGCGGTCACCGCGGTGATCGATCCCAACCGCCTCACATGGATCGACGACGCGACGTACGACTTGTCTGCGCATACGGCTGAGCATCGAGTCGTGCCCGATCACTACGCCGACCGATTGTCCTGCAGCTACCGGACGGTCATCGAGGCCACGCCCGACGGATCACGTCGTTCGATGGCGGGAACGATCAAGGTCCGCATGCCGCTCGTAGGAGGGAAGGTCGAACGGGCGATCGTGTCCGGTCTCACCGAGCACGCAGTCGCCGAAGCCGACCTCGTCAACGAGTGGCTGGCGCGACGGCAGGACTAGCGGGCTCGGACGTCTGCTCGCGCCATCCCCGGAAACGTCGGAGCCGTAGCGAGTTCGTCACCACGAACACGGACGAGAAGCCCATCGCACCCGCGGCGATCACCGGGTTGAGCAGCCCGACGGCGGCGAGTGGGATGGCTGCAACGTTGTAGGCGAACGCCCAGAACAGGTTTCCCTTGATCGTCGCGAGCGTGCGCCGCGACAACGCGATCGCATCGACCGCGGCCCGGAGGTCGCCGGAGACAAGCGTGAGGTCACTTGCCTCGATCGCTACGTCGGTGCCCGTGCCGATCGCGATGCCGAGGTCAGCCTGGGCCAACGCGGGAGCGTCGTTGACACCGTCGCCGATCACGGCAACGCGCTGCCCGTCACGCTGGAGCTCACGGACCACGTCGACCTTCTCACCGGGGAGCACGCCGGCGACCACGCGTTCGATCCCGACGTCGGCCGCGACCTGCTCCGCGGTCTCGCGTCGGTCGCCAGTCACCATCACCGTCGTCAGTCCGAGCGCATGCAACGCCGCGAGCGCTTGGCGGGATGACGGCTTCACCGTGTCTGCGATCACGAACACGCCGCAGGCCTGCGCCACGCCGGCTTCGTCTGGCCATCCCGCGTACACCAGGGTGTGACCACCCGTGTCGGCAGCCGTCGCAGCCGCGGTCAGCTCTGGCGAGACGCCGCCCACGAACTCGGCCCTGCCGACGCGCACTTCCACACCGTCAACAAGCCCTCGCGCCCCTTCCCCAGGGCGGTTCTCGAACTCGTCCGGTGGGACCAACGCAATCCCTCGATCACGCGCGCTCTGAGCGATGGTCAAGGCGATCGGGTGCTCGGACGCGTCTTCGACCGACCCGGCCCGCCGAAGCAGCGTCTCGAGCGTGACACCACTGGCAGGTACGACGTCCACCACGCGCATTCGACCTTCGGTGATCGTCCCGGTCTTGTCGAGCACGACCGCACCGATCGACTGCGTCGCCTCGAGCACCTCCGCGCCCTTGATCACGATGCCGAGCTGCGCGGCGCGTCCGGTCCCCACCATGATCGCTGTCGGCGTCGCAAGACCGAGCGCACACGGGCAGGCGATGATCAGGACCGCGACCGCCGCTGTGAACGACCGGTTGGCGTCGCCGGTTGCTGCGATCCAGGCGACGAGCGTCAGCGCGGCGATCACGAGCACGACCGGCACGAAGACGGCGGAGATGCGGTCGGCGAGACGCTGCACCGGCGCCTTCGAACCCTGCGCCGCTTCCACGAGGCGAGCGATCTGCGCGAGCGCGGTGTCGCTCCCTACCTTGGTCGCTTCGACCACCAACCGGCCTGACGTGTTGATCGTCGCGCCGAACACCTCGCCGCCAACGGCCACGTCGACGGGGAGTGGCTCACCGGTCAGCATCGACACATCGATCGCTGAGGCGCCGTCGACGACGCGCCCGTCGGTGGCGATCTTCTCGCCGGGCCGCACCACGAAGCGGTCACCGACGCGCAGGCTCGCGACGGGGACTTCATCGCCGTTCTCGAGCCGAGCCGTCTTGGCCCCCATCTCGAGCAATGTGCGCAACGCTTGACTCGAGCGCCGACGCGCCCGGGCCTCGAAGAACCGGCCGAGCAGCAGCAGCGAGACGATCACCGACGCCGTCTCGAAGTAGACGTTGGCGTCGTCGGTGGAACCGGAGAACATCGCGCCGAAGTCCATCCCCGCGTGCCCGGCATCGAGGAAGACGAGCGCCACGACCGACCATGCGTAGGCGGCGAGCGTTCCGAGCGTGACCAGCGTGTCCATCGTCGTCGCGCCGTGCCGGAGGTTCACGAAGGTGGCGCGATGGAAGGGCCAGCCCGCCCACAGGATCACCGGCGTGGAGATCACGAACACCACCCACGCCCAGCCGTCGAACTGGAGCGACGGCACCATCGACAATGCGAGCGCGGGGATGGTCAGCACGATCGCGAGCGCGAGTCGCGGTCTCAGCTCTCGCAGCTCGGCTGCCTCCGACTCTTCGGCATCAGGCTCCGCGACCGAGTACCCGAGCGACGAGACGACGGCCCCGAGGTCGGTCTCGTCAACAACGTGCGGATCGAAGACCACCGTGGCGCGGCGGGAAGCGAAGTTCACCGAGGCGCTCGCCACACCGGGCCGCCCCGACAGTGCCTTCTCGATGCGGGCCGCGCACGCGGCGCACGTCATCCCCTCGATCGGGAGATCGCGCCGTTCGAGTTCGCTGGTGGCGTCGGCGCGGGTGCTGGTCATGGAGAGGTCCTTCCGCTCGACCTCGTGATCGTATACCCTAGGGGGGTATGAGCACAACGCCGACCCGGGGCTACTCACTGGCCAAGGACGCCTACCGGACGCGCCTACGCCGGATCGAGGGCCAGGTGCGTGGGCTCCAGCGCATGATCGACGAGGACGAGTACTGCATCGACGTGCTCACGCAGATCGCCGCGGTCAGCAAGGCCCTGCAGAACGTGGGCCTCGGGCTGCTCGACGAGCACCTGCGGCACTGCGTGCGCGCCGCGGCCGAATCGAGCCGCGCGGAAGGTGACGCCAAGGTGCAAGAAGCCGTGCAGGCGGTGGACCGACTGCTGCGCGTCTGAGGAGCGTCAGCTCCCGGGCGGTGGCGGCGGCGCTTGTTGCGCCCGCAGGCACTCCTGCTGGCGCTGGGTGATCTTGCGCACGACATGGACCGCCAGCACCACCGCCGCGAGCGTGCACAGGCTGCCGACGATCTCGAGCTCGACGCCGCTCTTCAGATCATCGAGGGATCCCTGGTTGATGGTGGCGCCGCCGGCGCCGATCATCACCCGCCCGAAGAGCAAGAGCCCCCACCAGAACCCGACCAGCACCGAGCGGTCACCGATCTTCCAGCGCGAGTCGCCGCGCGGGATCGAGGCGTCGGAGCCTCGCCACAGGTCTTGCATGATGAGCACGGGGATCACGAGGTTGGCGAGCGGGATCAACCACCCGCCGATCGCCCACCCCGGGCCGAAACGCGGCTGCGAGCGGCCGAGTGCCGCGTTGTTCTTGGCCGCGCGCCACATCCACACGATGAACGTCACGCCGGTGATGAGTGCAAGCGCCAAGAACGCTGTGTTCAGGTCGTCGATCCGGTCATCGAGCTCTTGCAAGCGGCCAAGGTCGGGGATCGAACCGAATGACCCAAGGTCAGACACCTCGCTGCGCTGCTCGATCTGGGTCACCAGCGCGTACACGACTGCGATCGCGGTTGCGCCCAAAGCCGCGTAGACGGCGAAGCACGACCACTTGAGATCGCGCCATCGATCGACGTTCGGTGAGGTCGGTGGCGGGGGTGGCGGCGCTCCCGGTGGGACCGGCGGTGGCTCGTTCGTTGCCAAACCTGTCCTTCCGAGTGGAGACGCGGAGCCTAGGTGTCCGCCGAGTCCGAGGTGAGGGGCGCTCTCGTAGACTCACGTTCCGTGCCACCCGAGAAGTTCCAGTGGAAACACCTCTATGAAGAGGTCGTGACGAGCGGCCTGTGCACCGGCTGCGCGGGATGCGTGATCGTGTGCCCCCACGACGTGCTCGGCTACCGGGACGACGAGGGCATCTACAAGCCGTTCCAGACCGAGGAAGGCTTCGGTCCCGACGACTGCAGCCACGGGCAAAAGGGATGCACCAGCTGCACGCGGGCATGCCCACGCTTTCGCGACTGGGAGATTGAGATCGACGAGTTCATGTTCGGACGCGTCCGCACCGCCGAGGAGCCGTCGGGCGTGTGCAAAGACATCGTGCTCGCCCGCGCCACCGATCCCGTGCTGCAAGAGGTCGGCCAGGACGGCGGCCTGGTGTCGGCCATCCTCTTGTATGCGCTCGAACACGACATCATCGACGCGGCGCTCGTCAGCTACCTCGAGGGCGACGGCTCGACCTGGAAGGCGATTCCCGGCGTAGCTCGCACCAAGGAAGACGTCGTCGCCTCGGCCGGCAGCCGCTACACGTACTCCGCCAACACGATGGCCTATGCCGAGGCCGTCGAGAGCGGCGCGGAGCGCATCGCGCTGGTCGGCATGAGCTGCCAGAGCTCGGTCCCACCGGTGATGAAGCAGCGCAAGGCGGGCAAGGTCGCTCGCCGCTTGTCGCTCAACATCGGGTTGCTCTGCTCGAAGACGTTCGACGACGCCATCTTCGAGGAGCTGTTCGAGGCGAAGTACGGACTGAAGAAGTCCGAGATGAAGAAGATGAACATCAAGGGCGTCTTCCAGATCTGGATGAAGAACGGCGACTACCACGAAGTTCCGCTCAAGGAGTGCCACGCGTGGACGCGTGAGGGCTGCAACATGTGCCCCGACTTCGCGGCGGAGCACGCCGACATCTCCACGGGGGGCATCGGCGCGTTCAACGACTGGACGCTCACGATCGTGCGCACCGACGTCGGGCGCGAGCTGATGGACGGCTTGGTTCGCGACGGGTGGATCGAGACCCGGCCCGGCGACGACGACCCCGGGGCGATCGAGCTCATGCACAAGCTCTCGAAGAAATCCCGCAAGCGCTGGCCCGAGTTCGCCGTCGACGCTCCCCGGCGCATCCCGGCGCCTGCTCCGAAGGTTTGACCTGACTCGTCGTTCGCACTTCCGCCTGCCCAAGGCGGGCCAGTTCCTGCAACCGGTCGGCTCCGAGTTCGTCTCGATCGAGGCCTTTTCGGGTCTTGTGCTCTTCGCGGCGGCTGCGGTCGCCCTCGTGTGGGCAAACGCCGACGGCGGGTCGTACACCGACGTCTGGACGAGCTCGCTCACTCTCGGGATCGGTGACGTCGCGATCTCGCTCGATCTCCGACATTGGGTGAACGACCTCCTGATGGCGGTGTTCTTCCTCGTGGTCGGCCTCGAGATCAAGCGTGAAGTCGTCGACGGGGAGCTACGCGACCTGCGCACTGCCGCGCTGCCGGCACTCGCCGCGGTCGGAGGGTTGGTCGCGCCTGCGTTGATCTTCGTGGCGATTGCCGGAGGCGGATCGGGCTCGCGCGGTTGGGCCATTCCAATGGCTACGGACATCGCATTCGCGGTTGGTGCGCTCGCGCTTCTCGGTTCGCGCGTCGTGCCGGGACTCAAGCTGTTCTTGCTCACACTTGCGATCGTCGATGACATCGGGGCGATCCTCGTGATCGCGATCTTCTATTCCAAGGGGATCGCGTTCGAATGGCTCGCCGCGTCGGTCGCCGTCGTGTTGGGCATCGTCGGGATGAAGCGCTTGTCGCGCCTCCCGATGTGGCTGTACGCGCTTCCGGCGGTAGCGCTCTGGATCTGCTTGCACGAGTCGGGTGTCCACGCCGCAATCTCCGGCGTCGTGCTCGGCCTGCTCGCTGTTGGCGCTCCTGGACCCGCGCGCGGACCGCTCGAGAAGTTCGAAGATGCCGTGCACCCGTGGTCGAGCTTCGTGATCGTCCCGCTGTTCGGCTTGGCGAACGCCGGCGTCGCACTCGGCGGCGCGGCGATCGACCGCGCAACCGACGGGTCGCTCGCTCCCGGCATCGTGGCGGGCCTGGTCGTGGGCAAGACCCTGGGCATTGCTGGCGCGGTGGTGCTGGGCATCCGTCTCGGTCTCGGGCGTCTTCCGCGTGGCGTCACGATGCTCGGCATCATCGGCGTTGCGATGGTCGCGGGGATCGGATTCACCGTGAGCCTGTTCGTCGCTGATCTTTCGTTTGTCGGTGCTCGGCTCGAGGAGGCAAAGGTCGGCATCCTCGCGGCTTCCCTGATCGCGGGCGCCTTGGGCGCGGCGTTCTTGGCGATCGTGGGGCGATCGAACCCGAAGACCGAGGCGCCGTCGTGAGGATCGTGGCGCTCGTGAGCGAGCTCATGGACCGGTCGCGCATCTCCGGGGCGATTCCCGGCGTCGCGTTCGTGGCTGCGGTCGACGGAGTGGTCGACGCCGACGTGGTGATCATCGATCTCGCGCGGTTCGCCGACGCGGTGGCCGCGGTGCGTACCGCAGCGCCCGCTGCTCGCGTCGTCGCGTACGGAGCGCACGTGGACGGGGCACTGCTAGAGCGGGCACGCCAAGACGGCGCCGACCTGGTGCTGCCCCGTTCTCAGTTCTTCCGGGACCCCGCCGCTCATGTGGCGCCGGCTCCCTAGGGCATGGGAGCCTCTCCCGCCGTGACATCGCTCGTTGCCCGCATCGAAGCTGCCGCCGGGAGCAACGCGGGCATCACACTCCTCGGTTCGGCCGCGGCCGATCGGCACGCCGAGCGGCTCTCATGGGCCCAGCTCCACGACGACGCGGCCGGAATGGCGGCTTCGCTGCAAGCGCTCGGAGTGGGCCCCGGTGAGCGGGTGGCGATCATCGGGCCCACGTCGCGCCCGCTCGTGACCGCGATCCAGGCCACCTGGTTGACGGGTGCGACGGTCGTGTGCCTCCCGCTTCCGATGCGGCTCGGTTCGATCGAGTCGTTCACGCTCCAGACCCGGGCGCGCATCGTCAACGCGCAGGCGTGCATGGTGCTCGTCGACCCGGAGCTCGAGCCGTTTCTCGCGACGCAACCCGGTGACCCACCTGTCGTGCGCCTGCCCGAGCTGCGCGGATCATCGGCGGCGTGGGAGCGCCCCGTCATCGATCCCGAATCGCTCGCCGTCCTGCAGTTCACGAGTGGGTCGACGGCGGATCCGAAGGGTGTGATGCTCCCGCACCGCTGCATCGTGAACAACATCGACGCGATCGTGGAGGGCGCCGCGCTCGGGTCAGGCGATGTCGGTGTGTCGTGGCTGCCCCTGTATCACGACATGGGCCTGATCGGGATGCTGACCACACCGATGATCACGGGCTTCGACCTCGCGATCGCTCCACCCCAGGACTTCTTGGCCGCGCCCGCCGACTGGATGCGCTGGATGTCGGAGTTCCGGGCCACGCTCGCTTGCGGACCCAACTTCGCGTACGCCCTTGCCGCACGCGCGCTTCGGCGGGTCGACGACCTCGACCTGTCGCAGTGGCGTCTGGCCCTCAACGGTGCCGAGCCGATCGATTGCGGTGCGGTGGAGGCGTTCCTCGACACTGGCTCGGCGCACGGCCTCAAGACGTCGGCCGCGTTCTGCGTGTACGGCATGGCGGAAGCGACCCTGGCGATCTCGTTCCCCGAGCCGGGCACCGGGATGAGCGTGGACACCGTTGACCGCACGACGCTCGAGCACGAGCGGTACGCGGCGGAGGCCACGCGTCCAGGAGACGCGCGCCGGCTGGCGATGCTCGGGAAGCCACTGCGTGGGTTCGAGGTGCTCGTGTGCGACCCCGACACCGGCGTGCAGCGAGCGGATCGCGAAGTGGGCGAGCTCGAGCTGCGCGGCACGTCGGTCACGCCCGGCTACTGGCAGCGCGACGACGTGACGCGGGCAACGTTCCGCGACGGTTGGCTGCGCACCGGCGACCTCGGGTATCTCGTCGCCGGGCAAGTGGTGGTGTGCGGTCGCATCAAGGACGTGATCATCGTGGGTGGCCGCAACGTGTTCCCTGAGGAGATCGAGCGCGCGTGTGCGGCGGTCGAAGGAGTGCGGCCGGGCAACGTGATCGCGTTCGGCACCGACACTCGGCGGGGCAAGGAGGGCATCGTCGTCGTGGCCTAGGCCCGCGCCGACTCCGGCGCGGGCCTTCGAGTGCGTGACGAGGTGGTCGACCGCGTGTGCGATGTGGTGGGCATCCCACCGCACGAGGTGATCCTCGTGCAGGCCGGCAGCCTGCCCAAGACGTCGTCGGGCAAGCTCCAGCGCTCCCTCTGCCGCATGCAATACCTCGACGAGACGCTCGTCCTGCTCTAACGCGCGGGGTCGCAGGAGCGCCAGAAGCTCGCCGCGGGGTGGCTTTGCCGCCCCGCAACCACAGGGTCGAGGTTCAGAGCCGCGCGGGTGGGGGCCGAGGGGGGTGGCCGGCCCCCCCCGTCATCAAACCATGGGCCAGGGGACGGAGTGGTACCCGGGCTCGGGGTTCGGGAGGCAGCCGTCCCGCAGGAGGTCGGCCGCACGCACCGAGAGCGCGGCCAGCTCCTCTGGGGACAGCAACCTCGCGAGGCGCTCTCCGACCTCGCCCTGTTCGAGATCCCGGGCAAACCGGCACAGGGCATCGGTGAGGTCGGGGGTTAGCGGCTCACCGGCGAAGTCCCAGATCACCGTGCGTAGCTTCCACATCGGGTGGAACGTGAGGCCGTGGTCGATGCCCACGATCATTTCGTTCACCTGGTCGTAGAGGCAATGGCCGCCCTTGCGGTCGGTGTTGTTCGCGAGCACGTCGAACACCGCGAACTCTCGAAATCGTTCGGGGTTAGCTGGCAACAAGGTGAAGTAGTGCTCTTCGGGATCGTGCTCCACGAAGCGCTGCACCGCACCCGGCCCGAGCGGTCCGTCGTCGCGCAGCACGGTGACGGGCACGATCCCGAATCCGAGCGCGCGCGACACCTCGTACGACGCGACTTCACGGTGACACAACGTGCCGTCGGGGAAGTCCCAGAGCGGACGCTCGCCGCGCCGGGGCTTGTAGACCGCGCTGACGTCGACACCGTCGGCGGTTGCTTGCACGAGGAACGTGCCGTTCGACGCGTACCGCATGCGGCCGACGACCTCGAGCTCCCCCCGTCCCAGGAGCTCGGCGAGCTCGTCCGACTCCATTGGTCGCTCTCGCTTCGCTCGGCTCATCCCGCATCGGACGGCAAAGCCGCCGATGCGGGCGTCAGTTCCAGCGGGGGCACCGGTGCCCGGCGGGATCGAGTGGCTGGTCGCAGAGCGGGCAGAGCGGCCGCCCGGCCGAGACGGCTTCGGCGCCCCGCGCTGCCATCGCCCGGACCTGTGGTCTCGTGGCGTAGATCCGCGCGACGTAGCCGTCGCCCTCTTCGTCGTCCATGTCCTCGACGTCGAGCGCCTCGGCCGCATCGTCTTCCTCGTCGTCATCGGAGGTCGTACGCTCCCGGAGCTCAATGAGCACGAGCTCTCGCTCGGGATCGAAGCCGAGCCCGATGAGTCGCGCCCGGAAGAGGGGCACAGTCGGCTCGCGCAGCTCGGCGGCGGTCATCGGCAGCGAGATCGCGTCCTCGGGGTAGTCGTCCGCGATTCGGTCGAGGAAGGCGACGGCTTCGGTCGCCAGCAACGCGACCTGCTCTTTCTCGACGAGCACGGTGAGCTGCGTGTCGGCGGCGCGTGCCTGCAGATAGAAGGCGCGCTGGCCCGGTTCACCGACCGCGCCCGCGCTGAGTGCGTCGATGTTGTCGAGCTCGATGGGATCGGGCATGGGTTCCAGCTCTATTGCTCCGCTTCCTCGATGCTTCGGTCACTCGCTGCGGGCCGGGATACCCGTCCCGCGGGCGCTCGCTCCCTGGGCGAGCTCCCTTCGGTCGCCGCGCTGGCCTGCAACTCGTCGAGCCCGCCGGTGTCGTTGCACTTCAGCATGGCCACGCCGTGGTGGCCGAACTCGAATGCCGACACCGACGCCGGCGAGACGACGATGCGCTGGAACAGGTCGAGGTGGACCCCGGTGTAGTGCGCGATCGCTGCTTTGATCGGATCGGCGTGGGACACGACCACCACGAGTTCGCCAGGGTGCTCGACCACGAGCGCGTCGAGAGCCGCGATCATCCGCGCCTGCATGGCCGCGAGCGACTCACCCCCCGGGAACGACGCGCGAGACGGCATCCGCTGCACGACCTTCCAGAGGTCGGTCTTGGCGAGGTCGGTGAGCGCCTGGCCCGTCCAGTCGCCGTAGTCGGCCTCGATCACGCCGGGCAGGGCGAGCACGTTGAGCTGGTGGTGCTTGGCGACGGCCTCGGCGGTCTGGGTGGTGCGCTCGATCGGGCTCGCGTAGACCGCGGCGACAGGTAGCCCGGCGAGGCGCTCGCCGAGCGCTTCGGCTTGGCGTCGTCCGTCTTCGGAGAGCTCGATGCCGGGTGCCCGACCCGAGAGCAGCGGGCCGGTCTGCGCGGTCACCGCGTGGCGTGCGAGCAGCAGCCGCGTCGAACGCGGGGAGGATTCGGTCGTGGTCTCGGCGGGCGCGGGCGCTTCGAGCGCCTCGGCGGTGTCGGTCATCGACGCCCGATCGTACCGGCGGCCCTGACCCCCCATTTCTGCGGGCTACGGTCCCGCGCGTGACGGACGTTCCGGTGTCGATGTCATCGGCACCAGACGAGGTCGTGCTCGACCCCGAGCCTCTCGACGCGCTCGCGGCGCTCGAGCACGCGCTGGCTGCGCCCACCGCGACGCGCCGCGATGCCGTCTCCGACGTCATCGCCCACTGGCCCACGTTCCTCGACGGATGGGCCCGCCTCGCCGAGCTCGCCCGTGACGACGTGGAGGCATACGCCTGCGCCCGGGTGGGCTACCACCGCGGCCTGGACCGGCTGCGCCAAGTCGGATGGCGAGGGGCGCAGTACGTCCGCTGGGGTCACCAGGAGAATCGTGGCTTCCTCCGGGCACTCGCCAGCCTCCAGCGGACGGCGGCCGCCATCGGCGAGATCGACGAGGCGGAGCGATGCGAGCAGTTCCTCCACCAGCTGGAGCCGGCCTGGAGCCGGGTCCAGCTCGAGCCGCAGACGGGCCGCGGCGCCCCGTAGGATTCACCCCGCATGAAACGGGCTTTGATCACCGGAATCACCGGCCAGGACGGCCGCCACATGTCGGAGTTCCTGACGGGCAAGGGCTACCAGGTCTTCGGGCTCGTGCGGGGCCAGGCCAACCCGAAGGCCAAGCTCGTCCTCGACGAGAACCCAGCTCTCGAGCTCGTCGAGGGCGACCTGCGTGACCTCTCGTCGCTGATCGCCGCAGTGGAGCAGGTCCAGCCGGACGAGGTCTACAACCTCGGGGCCATGAGCTTCGTGGCGCTGTCGTTCCGCCAGCCCGAGCTCACCGCCGACATCACGGGCCTCGGCGTGCTCCGCATGCTCGAGGCGATCCGCATCGTCGGCGGCGCCGAGCACAACCCGATCCGCTTCTACCAAGCCTCGTCGTCGGAGATGTTCGGGAAGGTGCGCGAGACCCCGCAGCACGAAGGCACGGCGTTCCACCCGCGCTCGCCCTACGGCGTGGCGAAGGTGTTCGGGCACCACATGACGATCAACTACCGCGAGTCGTACGGCCTGCACGCCTCGTCGGGCATCTGCTTCAACCACGAAGGCCCACGCCGAGGCCTGGAGTTCGTCACCCGCAAGATCACCAACGGCATCGCCCGCATCAAGCTCGGACTCCAGGACTCCATCACGCTCGGCAACGTCGATGCCGCCCGCGACTGGGGCTACGCCGGCGACTTCGTCGAGGCGATGTGGTTGATGCTCCAGCAGGACGAACCCGACGACTACGTCATCGCGACCGGCGAGACGCACACCGTGAAAGAGCTCCTCGACGTCGCGTTCCGGTGCGCGGGCTTCGATGACTGGGAGCGGTTCGTGCGCAAGGACCCGCGCTTCGAGCGTCCTGCCGATGTCGAGCTGCTCATGGGAGACGCGGCGAAGGCGAGCGCGAAGCTCGGCTGGAAGCCCAAGGTCGCGTTCGACGAGCTCGTGCGCGGAATGTACGAAGCGGATCTGGTCGAAGAGACCAAGAAGGCCGAACTCGAGCGCTAGCGACTCACGGTTACGCGCGCGAGTGCGGCTTCCGCCTCTTCCACGAACTGGTGCACGAGGTCAGCGGCGGGGACCAGTTGGTCGATGGCGCCGACGCCCTGGCCGGCGGGGTAGCACTCGCGTTCAGGGTCGACGCCGGCCGCGTTGTCACCTTCGGGCAGGTGTAGAACCCCGGCACCGGTCGCGACCATGAGCTGTTCCGGGAACGGCTTGAGCTCCTCGGGGTGTTCTTCGAAGTGCTGTGTCGTCTTGTTGCGCACGACCCTCATGGGCTTGCCACTGAACGCGCGGCTCACGACGGTCCCGTCTTCGTCGGTAGCGAGCAGCGTGTCCTTGTAGCCCGGCGCGGAGCGCGCTTCGGGCGTAGCGATGAAGCGGGTTCCCACCCAGACGCCGTCGGCGCCCAGCATGAGCGCGGCGGCGAGCCCGCGCCCGTCGAAGATCCCCCCTGCTGCGACGACAGGTACACGCTCACCGACCGCGTCCACAATCTGAGGAACGAGCGGCATGGTCGCCACGGTTCCCGTGTGACCACCGGCTTCGGTGCCTTGCGCGACCACGAGGTCACAGCCCGCCTCGACGGCGGCCACCGCGTGGCGGACCTTCCCGCACATGTTGACGACGAGCACGTTGTTGGCGTGGCAGAGCTGGATGACCTCGCGCGGCACACCGAGCGCCGCCACGAACACGGGAGCGCCTTCTGCGATGAGCAGCTCGACGTTGTGCAGCATCTGGTCGGGCAGCGCGGTGAGCAGGTCGACACCGAATGGCTTGTTGGTGAGGTCCTTGGTCTTGCGGATCTCGTCGACCATCTCGTCGCTGGTCATGGCGCCGGCGCCGAGACAGCCGAAACCACCAGCTTCGGAGACCGCGCCGACGAGGCGATGGTAGGAGACGCCACCCATTCCCGCGAGCATCACCGGGTGTTCGATCTGGAGCATTTCTGTCAACCGAGTTTGCACGGCGCGAGGCTAACGTCCACTCGTGGCACGCGTCGGCGCACCGTTGGTCGGAGTCATCATGGGCAGCGACTCAGACCTTCGCGTGATGCGAGCGGCGCTGGATGCGCTCGACGAGTTCGGTGTGACCCACGAGGTCCGCATCGTGTCTGCGCACCGGACGCCCGATGTGATGGTGGAGTACGCCCGCACCGCAGCTGACCGCGGCCTGCGCGTCATCATCGCCGGCGCTGGCGGCGCTGCGCACCTGCCCGGCATGACCGCCTCGATGACTGCGCTCCCCGTCATCGGTGTGCCGGTCGCGTTGACGCACCTGGACGGGCTCGACTCGCTGCTCTCGATCGTGCAGATGCCCGCCGGTGTACCGGTGGCCACGGTCGCCGTGGACAACGCGCGCAACGCGGCGCTGCTCGCGGTTCGCATCCTGGCGACGTCGGATCCCGCGCTGCTCAAGAAGATGGAGCAGTTCCAGGCTTCGCTCGACACGACGGTCCGGGACAAAGACGCCAAGCTCCAGGACGGCTAGCGCACCGTCGCCCGCGTCTGCCTGATGCCGCTCGCCGCGAACGCCAATGCGATAGCGGGTGGAACGTAGAGCAGTCCGACGCTCAACATCGCCGCGAACGCGAAGAGCATCATCAACACTCCTGCTGCGAGCGCGATCCCACGGCCGGCGCGAGTTGGGACAAGCCACCAAGCGACGGTGGCGATCACGACTGGGATCGCCAGGGCGATCCTTGGTCTTGCTTCGTCCGTGAGCGGGAGCGCCAAGAGCCCGAGCCCGGCACACCAGAGGGCTGCTGCAGCGGCTGCGGCTCTCACCCGATGGGCGCCTCGGCGATCGTGCTCACGGCTCTCACGGTACCGGCTGCCGTGCCAACGCCCGTTACGTCCATTGGGCGTTGACCACCTGACTTCCCGGCGGGGCAGGAGCCGAAGAGTCGCTAGCCTCCGGGCCGATGTGGCCCCGCCCGCACGCTGAGAAGAACCCCGACAAGCCCGCTTACATCATGGCGAGCAGCGGCTTAGTGGTGACGAACCGCGAACTCGACGAGGGCTCGAACCGGCTCGCCCACCTGCTCAGGGATCGCGGCCTGGAGTTCGGCGATCACATCGCGATCTTCATGGACAACAACGCCCACTACCTCCAGGTGGCGTGGGCCGCGCAGCGCTCGGGCCTGTACTTCACCCCGATCAACTTCCACTTCACTGCTCAAGAGGTTGCGTACATCCTCGACAACTCCGATTCGCAAGCCGTCATCGTGTCGGCATCGCTCGGACGCGTCGTCGACGAGCTGCTCGAAGTCATGCCCGAGCGCGTGCACACCCGGCTCATCGTCGGTGCGGACAAGGACGGGTGGGAGCGCTACGAAACGGCCGTCGCCGCGTTCCCGAGCGAGCCCCTCGACGAGGAGCTCGAGGGTCACGGGATGTTCTACTCATCGGGCACGACCGGTCGGCCCAAGGGCATCAAGTACCCGCTCGTGCGCAAGCCGGCGGGCACACCGGAGCCCATGCTCGCTGGCTTCGGCCCGATCTACGGAATCGACGAAACCAGCACATACCTCTCTCCCGCGCCGATGTACCACGCCGCGCCGCTCCAGTTCTGCATCGCGATGAGCCGCCTCGGCAGTACGAGCGTCATCCTCGAGCGTTTCGACCCCGAGTCGTTGCTGCAGGCGATCGAGAAGTACAGCGTGACGCACGCGCAGTTCGTCCCGACCATGTTCGTGCGCATGCTCAAGCTCCCCGAGGAGACTCGCAACAAGTACGACGTGTCGTCGCTCCAGCTGGCGATCCACGCTGCTGCGCCGTGCCCGGTGAGTGTGAAGCGCGAGATGATCGAGTGGTGGGGTCCGATCATCTTCGAGTACTACTCGGCCACCGAGGGCACCGGCTCCACGATGATCAACAGCGAGGAATGGCTCGCGCACCCCGGGTCCGTCGGGCGCTCGTACACGGGCACGCTGCACATCCTCGACGAGGAAGACAACCCCGTGCCGACCGGTGAGTCGGGCGTGGTGTGGTTCGAGCCGGGTGAGCGCAGCATCACGTTCGAGTACCACAAGGATCCCGACAAGACCGCGTCCGCGCACAACCGCGAGGGATGGGCCACGGTCGGCGACATGGGGTACCTCGACGAAGAAGGCTTCCTGTACCTCACCGATCGCCGCGACTTCATGATCGTGTCCGGCGGAGTGAACATCTACCCCCAAGAGGCGGAGAACGCGCTCATCGCGCACCCCAAGGTGCTCGACGTGGCCGTCTTCGGTGTGCCCAACGAAGACATGGGCGAAGAGGTGAAGGCGGTCGTGCAGCCAATCGACATGGCCGACGCCGGACCGGACCTCGAGCGCGAGCTCATCGAGTTCTGTCGCACCCAGCTCTCGCACTACAAGTGCCCGCGCACGGTCGACTTCTCCGACGATCTCCCGCGTCAGCCAACCGGCAAGCTCTACAAGCGCTTGCTGCGCGACCGCTACTGGGGCGACCAAACGTCCAAGATCGTCTAACGCACTACTCGGTGCCGACGATCCCGACGTAGCTCACGCACTCGCCGGGTGACCCACCGAGGTTGTGGGTGAGCCCGAGTTTCTTGCCCTGGTCCACGGTCTTGATGCGACGGTCCTCGGGTGCCTCGCCCCGGAGCTGGAGCCAGCACTCGAACAGCATGCGCAAGCCCGACGCGCCGATCGGGTGCCCGAACGCCTTCAAGCCGCCGTCGGGGTTCACCGGGAGGTCACCCTCGAGGTCGAAGGTGCCCGCGAGCACCTCCTTCCACGCGAACCCGCGCTCAGCGAAGCCGAGGTCTTCCATGAGTACGAGCTCGGTGGGCGTGAAGCAGTCGTGCACCTCGGCCATCGCGATCTCGGACCGCGGGTCGGTCACGCCCGCTTGCGCGTACGCGTCCTTGGCCGACGCGACCACCTCGGTGAACGTCGTGTAGTCGTAGTCGTTGTCGACAACTCCGGTAGCCGGGCCGGCAACGAACGACAAAGCCTTCACGATCAAGGGCTTGTCGGTGTACTTGTGCGCGTCTTCTGTCCTCACGATGATCGCCGCCGCGGAACCGTCGGACACGCCGGAGCAGTCGAAGATGCCGAGGTTGCCCGCCATGATCGGCGAGCAGGCGATTGCCTCTTTCGCCACTTCCTTACGGAACTGCGCGCGGGGGTTGCGAGCGCCGTTGTAGTGGTTCTTCCACGCGATGCGTGTGAGCACATCCTTGAACTCGTTCTCGTCGACCCCGTACTTCTTGCAGTACGCGGGGCCGAGGAGGCTGAACAGCGCGGGCGCGCTGAGGTCGGCCGTCGTGCCGTCACCTGGCGGCGAGCTGATCGCGAGCCCCGAGAACCCGCCGTCCTTGAGCTTCTCGACACCGGTGGCCATCACCATGTCGAACGCACCCGACGCCACCGCGTAACAGGCGTTGCGGAACGACTCCGAGCCGGTAGCGCACATGTTCTCGACCCGGGTCACGGGCTTGTAGTCGATGCGCAGCGGCCGCGAGAGGGTGAGGCCGGAGATGCCAGAGCCCATCGTGCCGACCCAGTACGCGTCGACCTCATCCTTCTCGACGCCGGCGGAGGTGAGCGCCTCGCCCACCGCGTCCACGAGCAGATCCTCGGGACCCTTGTCCCAGTGCTCGCCGAACGGCGTGCAGCCCATCCCGATGACGGCGACGCGATCGCGGATTCCGTGACTGGCCATGTGGGTTGTCCTTTCCAACGTGCGTCTCTCACCCCGGAATAGCCGGGTGAGGGACGCACCCAAAAGGGGGTCAGGTCCGGACGGGCTTGCCCTTCCAGAAGTAATTGTGCACGCCCTGCGCGGTGGTGATGCGCCGGAAGGTCATCTCGATGCGATCCCCCACCTTCACGGTCGCGGGGTCGACGTCGGTCAGCTCACCCCGGAAGCGGCCGCCGCCGTCAAAGTCCAGGACGGCAGCTACGAGCGGTGGGCTCGGCGTGAACGCCAGACGGTCGACCGTGAACGTGGCGATGGTGGCCGGAACGTCAGCCATGCGCTCGGTGACCATCCGGTCGATCACTCCACACTTGGCGCACACCCGTGCAGGAGGTAGGTGGCGCTCGTCGCAAGCCTCGCAGCGCGAGGCCGCGAATGCGAACTTCCATGCCTCGTGGCGCAGGGATGGCGGCGCGGCCGGGGCGACCGGATCGGGCCGGCGCGGCGGCTCGCGGTCGAGCATCCCGCGCCACGTGAGGAACGTCTCATACGAGAGCCCGCCGACCCCAGCCGCGAGCTGGTCGGCCACCGTTCGGCGCGGGCGCACCGCGTTCAGCGCGTCCGTCGTCTCGAAGACGAGTGCATCGGCACCGTCGGCGAGCAACAGCACTGCGATCCGCTGCCCAGGTTGCGCTCGCTCGAGTACGTCGGCCAGCGCGATGCCGGAATGGGCAGCACCGGTGTAGCCGACCGTCGCGGTCAGGCTGTCGACGATCGCATCGGGGCGCACACCGAGCGTCTTGCTCACGACGCGCACTGCACGAGAGTGCACACCGGTCACGATCACATGATCGAGCTCTTCAGGCGTGAGGCCAGCGGACTTGCACGCGTCGGCGAACGCCGCTTGCGCGAGGGGCACGTACGCGTGCTCTCCGAAGCGCTCTTCCCATACGTGCGATGCCCTCTCACCCGGCAGGCGCCAGCGGTCGAGGAACTCGAGCGTGGCTGCGCCGCGCCCGAGCGCTCGGGTCTGCGCGGGTGCATCACCCGCGTCGGGCGGCGCGAACAAGAACGCAGCCGCGCCGTCGCCGCCGTCGCGCTCGTCGGCGCCACCGGGCAGCCCGGTTCGGATGTCGGAGCGCACGACGAGCGTGCGCACAGGTGAGCTGCCTGCGAGCTGCATCGCGGCCATGCCCGACCGGACCGAGCCGACGACGTCGTACGCACCGATCGACGGATCGAGCCCGAGCGCAGCGTGGATCGCCGTGGCGTTCGTCTTGTCGAGGTAGCCCGGATCGGAGGTCGCGTAGAGGAGCATCTCTGGCGCGAGCTCGGGCGGGACGTTGGCGAGCGCATTCCTCGCCGACTCCACGCCCATCGACGTGGCGTCCTCGTCGTACGAGGCCACCGCACGCGTACCTGGTGCCGCTGGGGTGCCCAGCGCCTCGGCGATGGTGGCCCGCTCCAAGCGGCGATACGGCACGTAGGCGCCGTAGGAGATGATGCGCATCCCTGAAACGTAAACTGCCGCTCACGTCGGGGGCCAACTGCACCAGGCGTGGCAGGGACGAGCCCGTGACACCGGGAGGGGGACGATCGCCGTGGTGAAAACCGTCTCCTCCACCAAGTCCGCCCGGACCGGCCGCCGCGAGGCGATCCTCGACGCGGCCACCCACCTCTTCTCCACGCGTGGCTACGCCGACACCGGCATCGACGACATCGGTGAAGCCGTGGGCGTCACCGGCCCGGCCGTCTACCGGCACTTCGCGAGCAAGCAGGATCTGCTGGTGGCAACCCTCGAGCGCGCGGTCGAGCACGCGGCCTCGATCCTGCCCCTCGTGACAGCCGAAGCGCTGGCGCCGGAGGCATCGCTGTGGCGCCTCGTCGACCTCACGGCGCGCGCCTGCATCGAAGAGCGCGCGATGGCCGTCTTGTACTGGCAGGAGTCCCGTAACCTCCCGGCCGAACCCCGTGAGCACTTCGAGCGACTTCAGCGCGACTTCATCGAGGGCTACGCAGAGGTGCTGCGGGGGGTTCGCCGCGACCTCACACCGAGTGAGTCCCGTATGGCCGTGCACGCCGCCGCATCGTTGATGCGCTCGGCCGCCACCCGGGAAACCACACTCGACGAGGAGCGCCTCCACCGACTCCTGTCGTCGATGGCGTACGCGGCGCTCATGGGGAACGTCCCGGCCTAACGCGCTACTCGATCTTCAACCCGGCGGCCTCGCGGTCCCAGGTGTTCTCGTTCAGGGCCTCGTCGCGGAGCTTCACCTTCTGCGTCCGGAACGTCGCCTCGGTCTTGGGCAGCACCTCGACGAACTCCACGTAGCGCGGCACCATGAACTTCGGCATGCGTGGCGCGAGCCATGTGACGAGCTCCTCGGCCACGAGCGCCGAACCAGCGACGAGCACGACGCACACCTTCACATCGTCTTCGGTGTACTCGGATGGCACGCCGATGGCTGCGCTCTCGGCAACGTCAGGATGTTGGTTGACGAGTGCCTCCACCTCGAACGACGAGATGTTCTCGCCCCGGCGCCGGATCGCGTCCTTGATGCGATCGACGAAGTAGTAGTTCCCGTCGGCGTCGCAGCGGAAGGCGTCACCCGTGTGGAACCACCCGTTTCGCCATGCGGTCGAAGTGGCATCGGGCATGCCGTAGTAGCCCGAGTTCAGCACCCACGGCTCCTCGGTGCGCACGATGAGCTCGCCGACCTCGTCGGTCCCCACCGCCTGGTCGTGCTCGTCGACGATCCGGACCTCGTAGCCGGCCCACCCGGGTCGGAGCTTCCCGCACGACGTTGCGTTGGCGAGTGCGTACCCGTCGGACACGAACGGCGCGCCGATCTCGGTCATCCCGTAACCGGTCCCGACTTCAACGCCGAAGCGCGTCTTGAACTCCTCCACGTGCGGAACCAGCGGTCCCATCATCACGTGACGTAACGGGCTGTTCGCGTCGTCGGGAGTCTCGGGTTGCATGAGCAGGAACGGCGCCATCGCGCCGATGAGGCCGGCGCCCGTGATGCCGTGCGCGCGCATGTCGTTCCAGAAGTGCTCGATCGAGAACTGCTCGCGGATGACCATGCGCGCGCGCAGATTGGCCGATTGGTACAGCATCGCCTTGCCCGACACGTGGAACGCCGGGTACATCGCGTAGAACCCTTCGCCCGGTTCCACGAAGTCGTCGGGCACGATCGTCGTGAACGCGAGCAAGGTGCCCCACGGCATGAGGACACCCTTGGACGGGCCGGTCGTCCCCGACG
Organism: Acidimicrobiia bacterium; assembly: GCA_040881685.1. NCBI lineage: Bacteria > Bacillati > Actinomycetota > Acidimicrobiia > Acidimicrobiia bacterium. The sequence goes on from JBBECS010000043.1 coordinate 21,035, forward strand.
TGTAGATGATGGCGGCGATGTCCCAGTAGTCGGGGCCCTCGAGGTCCCGAGCGGGCGTGGCGTCGGCGAAGAACTCGTCGCCTGTCACCACACGGCATGGCAGCGCGGGCGCGGTGGTCGAGTCGGGCACCACGACGGTCTCCACCTTGGAGAGTGCGCCGATCACCTCGGCGAGTTGCGGTACGAACCGCTCGCTGATGATCACGACGTTGGCGTCCGAGTTGTCGACGAGGTACTGGAGCATCTGGCCGCGGTACATGTTGTTCGTGGGCACCTCGGTGGCGCGGAGCCAGGTGAGCCCGATCCACGCGAAGAACGCCTCGAAGCTGTTGGGCAGCATCGTGAGCACGTGGTCACCGGGCTCGACGCCGACGCGTCGGTACGCGTCGGCCCAGCGGAGAGTGGTCTCGTGGAGCTCGGCTCGGGTGATCGACCGGCCGTCGACGTGCTCCATCGCGATCGCGTCGGGCTCGGTCTCGGCGAGGCGGGCGCAGAGATGAGGAAGCACCAGCGCGCGGTCGATCATTTGCGCGGGATGTTAGCCAGCGTTCACAGGGCTACCGTCGGCTGCGTGGCCGACGCTTACGCCGCCCTGCTCGATGACCTCGCCGGCGAGTACGCCAGCCTCGACGCCGCGGTCGGCGCTCTCGACGATGCGGGGTGGAGCACCGCTACACCGGCCGAGGGCTGGGACGTGCGCGATGCGATCGCCCACCTGGCGTACTCCGAGGACCTCGCCTCCACCGCGGCGACCGACGCCGACGCGTTCAAGGTGCGCCTCGACAAGCTGATCGCCGCGCTTGCGGCCGATCCCAACGGTCTGGACTCCGCGCTCGTCGGCGAGGGTCGCTCGCGTTCGGGAGACGAGGTGCTCACCTGGTGGCGCGCATCACGCACTGCCACGGTCGACGCGCTGCGCGGCCACGACGCGCGCACCCGCCTGTCATGGATCGTCGGTCCGATGTCGGCGATGTCGTTCGCGACGGCGCGCTTGATGGAGACGTGGGCCCACGGCCAGGACGTCGTCGACGGCCTCGGCGTCAAACGCCCGGCAACCGCACGGCTCCGCCACATCGCCGATCTCGGCGTCCGCACCCGTCCCCACGCCTACCGAGGCCGCGGCCTCGACCTGCCAGAGGCCGACGTCCGCGTCGAGCTCGAAGCACCAGATGGCACGACGTGGGAGTGGGGCGAGTCCACCACCGACGTCGTTCGCGGCACGGCACTCGACTTCTGCTTGGTCGTCACCCAACGCAAGCACCCGAACGACACGAACCTCGACGTCATCGGCACCGTCGCACGTCAATGGATCGACATCGCGCAGGCTTTCGCCGGCCCCGTCACCGACCACCGACCTCCGGCTTCCCGCTGACTACGAAACCGGCGGGCGGCGGTTGATCCAGGGGTTTGCGGACTCGAGCTGCGCGCTCACGCGCACGAGCGTTGGTTCGTCCACCGGGCGTCCGACGATCTGCACGCCGACGGGCAGGCCGGCCTCGTCGTGCGCGAGTGGGAGGGACACCGCGGGCTGACCCGTCGTGTTCCACAGTGCGGTGAACGGGGTCAGCGCCCAGAACTTCAGGACGTCGTCGAAGCCCGCTCCGGCCATCGATCCGACCACGGGCGGCGGGCCGGCGACGGTCGGTGCCACGAACAGGTCGTAGTCATTGAAGAACGCGACGGTGCGGCGGGACATCTCCTGGAGTCCAGTCATCGACTTCACGTAGTCGGTAGCCATCACGGTGCGGCCGATCTCCACGAGCGTGCGCATCCATGGGTCGAGCGTCTCGAGCGGCGGGTACGGCTCGAGGTCGGCTCTCGCGGCGTGGTCCGCCGCGAAGATCATCGCCGACGACATGAGCACGTCTTCGCCGTACCCGGCGGGGACCGCCTCCTCGACGTCGTGACCGAGCTCCTCGAGGAGCTCGACGGTGTCGCGAACCGCCGAACGGTTGGCCGGCGCGCACGCGTCGGGCTCGACGCCCGGATACTCGTGGAACGCGATCCGCAGGCGGCCTGGGTCCGCGCCGACCTCGCGGACGAGCGGCCGGGCGAACGGCGGCGCCCACCAGGAGTCGCCGGTCGCGGGTCCGGACATCGCGTCGAGCAGCGCGGCGGCGTCGGCGACCGTGCGCGCCAACGGTCCGTTGATCGAGAAGTGCTGCTGCGCGTCCGGCGCGGCCGAGACGCGCCCGCGTGCCGGCTTGATGCCGAACACGCCGTTCCATGACGACGGGTTGCGGATCGAGCCACCGCCGTCGGACCCCTGGGAGATCGGGCACAACCCGGCCGCCAGCGCGGCCGCCGCGCCGCCCGACGAGCCGCCGCACGACCGCTCGGGATCCCACGGGTTCCGCCCAGGCGGATACGCGGGCGGCTCGCTGATGTTCAGTGGTCCGAACTCGGGGGTGATCGTCTTGCCGAGGAACACGAAACCGGCGGCCTTCACACGCGCGACAACCTCGTCGTCGTGGTCGGGGACGCGGTCGTGCCACTCCGCAGTTGCGTGCGTGCTCACGATCCCAGTGGTGTCGTTGAGGTCCTTGATCGAGATGGGGACGCCGAGGAACTGAGGGATGTCTTCACCGCCGGAAGCAAGCCGAGCTTCAGCGGCGCGTGCGTGCTCACGCGCGAAGTCGGCCGCGACCGTGATGTACGAGTTGAGCTTGCGGTCGAGCGCTTCGATGCGCGCCAGGTACAGCTCCACGAGCTGTGTCGGCGAGACGTCCCCGTTGCGGACCATCGCCGCTTGGTCGATCGCCGGGGTGAAGGCCAGCTCACGGTCGTCCATCGCGTCTCCTTCGACTCGCGATCATGTCGATGGCATGCCGGTCAGGTATGCGGACTCCAGGTCTCCGAGATGCGATCGCAGGTCGGCCGCCGCGCCTTCGAGCTCGACGTGGCCGTGCCGAAGCACAAGGGCGCGGTCGGCGAAGCGCAGCGCTTCCCCCGCGTGCTGCTCGACAAGAAGGACGCCGACCCCGCGGTCGGCGGCAGCCCGGATGGCACGCAGCAACCGTTCCACCACGAGCGGAGCCAGGCCGAGTGAGAGCTCGTCCACCAGGAGCAGCCGTGGCTCGGCAGCGAGTGCTCGACCGAGGGTGAGCATCTGCTGCTCACCACCGGAGAGAAGACCCGCGCGCCGCTTCAGCAGCGGCGCGAGCTCGGGGAACAGCTCAACCGCGTCCTCGACCGATCCGCGTCCGAGCCGCAGATTTCCGCCCGCGTTGAGCGCCGCAATCACCCCCCGCTCCTCGGGGACGAAGCCGAGGCCCTGGCGAACGCGCTTGTGCACGGGCCATCGGCGCGGCGCGCCGAGGAACCGAACCTCGCCCGCGAGGGGCCGGAGCTCGCCGGCGAGCGTGAGGAGTGTGGTCGTCTTGCCCGCGCCGTTGGGCCCGAGCAGAGCGACGATCTCGCCCGGGTGCACTGCCAGGTCGAGGTCGCGCACGGCAGCGAGATCGCCGTATCCAGCCGAGAGACCGCGCGCCTCGATCAGTGGTTCGAGCGCGTCGGCGATGCTCGCTTCTACCGCTACGGGCGCGCGCGCCGATGCCGCAACGAAAGGCTCGACCTCCTCGGCGTCAGCCGGCTCGCCAAGGTACGCGGCGAGAACCGCGGGGTCGTGGAGGATCTCGTCGGGTGTACCGCTCGCGAGGTGGCGACCCGCGTCGAGGACGGTGACGCGGTCGCAGACCCGGAGCACGAGAGCAACGTCATGCTCGACGAGGAGCACGGCCAGACCCCACTCGTCAGCCAGGCGACGCAGCAGATGGCCGAGCTCGGTGGTCTCGGTGTCGTCGAGCCCGGCCGCGGGCTCGTCGAGCATGAGCACCGACGGCTCCGCCGCCAGCGCGCGCGCGATCGCCACGAGCCGTCGGCGCCCGTACGGAAGCTCGTTCGGCTTGCGGTCGAGATCTTCTTCGAGGCCGAACTCACGCACCGCGGCTACGGCGGGCGCGCCCAACGACGTGCGTCGTGGCCACACGAGATCGGTCAGGTACGCGAGTGGGTCACGGCGGTCCGACGCGGTCCGCAGGTTCTCGCGCACGGTCATCGACTCGAAGAGCTCGAGGCTCTGGAACGATCGGCCGAGCCCCGCCCGCGCGCGTCGCCGCGGTGACCAGCGAGCCATCGACACACCGTCGAGCCGCATGTCGCCGGTGGCGCGGACGAAACCCGTCACGGCGTCGATCAGGGTCGTCTTGCCCGCGCCGTTCGGCCCGATCAGTCCGAGGACCTCGCCGGGTCGGAGCGCGAGCGACACGTCGTCGAGGGCAACCGTCCCGCCGAATCGCACGCCGATGCCTTCGACTTCGAGCGTTCGCGGCGGGACCCGCTCGCGCTCCAGCTCGGGCAGATCGTCCTGACGCCCCTTGAACCACGCCTCGACGCCGGCCTTCCAAGACCGGACCGGCACGAGCCACATCGGGCCATAGCTTCCGACGCCGTCGGGATTGAGCCACAACGTCAGCAACAGGACGCAGCCGAGCACGACCTGAACGGTCGCGTCGGTCGGTACCTTCACGATCACCTCGTCGATGAACGAGATATACCAGCCGCCCGGCGCGAACGCGCCGCCAACCAACGCTCCGAAGATGAAGCCGACGCCACCGAGCACGGCGTACACGACGACGAAGATGGACTCGAAGACCGAGAAGCCGGGGATGAACACCGCGGTCGGGCGGCGGAGGACGATCAGGATCCCGCCGACCGCGGCGATCCCCGCGCCGAGCCCGAAGGCGAACAGCTTGGCGCCGAACACGTTGATCCCGAGCGCTGCCGCGGCGCGTTCGTTCGTGCGGACGGCGACGAGACGCCGGCCCGAGCGACCTCGCCGCAGGTTCGAGACGATGATCGCCATCAGTGTGAACGCGCCGACCGCCAAGAGCGCGTAGCGCTCGTGGTGCTTGAACGGGTCGAAGTCGATGCCGAACAGCTTCGGAGGACCGACATCGAGGCCGGTGATCCCGCCGGTGCGATCCGCGTTGCCGAGCACTTGCGCTTGGATCACCAACGCCAGTCCGAGCGTTGCGACCGCGAGGTTGACGCCTCGCGTGCGCAGTGAGGGGATGCCGACCACGACACCAACCGGGATCGCGCCCAGCACGCCCGCGAGGATCGCCAGCTCGAATGAAACGCCTTCGTTGGCAACCAGTGAGGCGCAGATCCACCCGCCCATTCCGGCGAGCGCCATCTGCGCGAGCGACAGCTGACCGCCGAAACCGGTAACGACCACGAACGACAGCAGGATCACGCCGATCGCGGCGCTCGTGGTCACCGCCTCGACGAGGGTGGTGGAAAAAGCGAACGAGACGAGCAACGCGGTGAGCACCACGCCCCCACCCACTACCACTGCCGGCACCCGCCCGGTGCCGACCGCCGGTGGTCGGTCGACCGACTCACCTCGAAGTGGGAGCGCACGCCCGCGCACGATGAGCACCGCGATGATCACCAAGAACGGCACGGTGTCGGCCCACCCCGAGAGGGTGACGACCTCGCCCCGCTGCTCGGTCAGATAGCTCTGGAGCCACAAGATCTCGGACTGCAGGATGCCGATCAGGAGTCCGCCGGCGAGCGTGAGCGCGAGCGAGCGGAAGCTTCCGACGAGGGCCGCCGCGAGCCCTGGCACGATGAGCAGCGTCAGCGTGTTCAGCTGGAGCCCCGCGATGTTCACGATGAAGATCGCGCCGGTCGCCGCAAGCAGGGACCCGAGGACCCAGTTGATCGTCGCGACCACGTCGGGCGAGATCCCTTGCGCGGCGGTGATGCGCCGGCTCTCGGCCACGGCCGTCGTCGCGAGTCCGAACTTTGTCGCGCGGAACATGATCGTCAGCACCACGGTCACGACCACACCGAACCCGAGGAGGATGAGCCGGTCCACGCCGATCGTGATGTCGGGGAGAACCTCGACGGCTCTCACCGACAGCAGCTTCGGCACGATGCGCGCGATCTCGCCCTCTTCATCATGCTTCCACGCATAGAGGATCGTGAACACGGCGAGGGTTGCGATCAACCGCGTGAGCGCTGACGCCTGGCGGAGCGTCCGCATGACGACGAGGTGCATCGCGGCACCGAACGCAGCGGCGACTCCAAGCGCGTACACCCAACACATCAGCGTGTCAGTACCGCCCTGACGGGACTTGTAGAACACGAACGCGCACACCATGCCGATCGCCCCGTGCGCAAAGTTCACAACGCCCGATCCGCGGTACACGAGCACGACACCGAGACCCGTGACGCCGTACACGGCCCCGGCGCCGAGCCCGAGGATCGCGAACTTGAGGATGTCGTGCGCCACGGCTCAGATCCTCGTACACGCGCCGGGCGGGGGGGCTCCCCCCCGCGCCCGCAGCAACAACTCGCTTGGCTGACGCGTCAGGGCGTCTCGCACTCCGCATCCGCGAAGGCATCGAAGAACTTGCCCGTGACCGGCTTGACCTTCTTGCCCTTGGTCATCTTCACCGCGAGCTCGCAGGCGCTGAAGACCCGCGGCAACGGCAGACTCACGTCGGCCGGCGTCGTCCACTGCAGTGGCGGGGTGAGACCGGTCTCGAGCCCCGTGGTGGTGTTGAGGGCTTCGAAGACGGCCGCCGCCGTGACTTCGGGCAGCCCGTCGGCGATCTGCGCCAGCACCTGCATGGACATCCACGAGTTCAGCCGGAATCCGGAGTTCTCCTTGTAGCCGGCCTTCTTCATCTCCTTGAGGAAGCGGTTGCCTTCCTTGGTCTTCACGGTCAATGGCGGCAGCGTGGCCGGCGCCTGGATGATGCCGGCCGCGTCGGCACCCAGCGCCTCCTGGAACGCGCCAGGCTCGGTGGAGATCACCGCGAGCTTCACGTCAGGGTCGGCCTGCTTCGCCGACTGCACGAAGTTCACCGCGTCCTGACCGGCAAGCGCGACCACAATCCCGTCGGTGTCGTTCGCGAGCGACGCCTCGACATAGCTCGACATGTCAGGTGCGCCCTGGGGTACCGGGATGTCGTTGACGATCTCCTGGCCGACCTTGGCCAGCGAGGCCTCCGCGAAGGTCGGGATGATCGCGGCCGCAGCGAGGTCGATGCGGGCGATGCTGATGTTCTTCGCCCCGGCATCGGCCAAGAAGCGCGGCAGGTCACCTGCGGTCGCCGGGAGACCACCGGTGATCGGGAATGCGGCCGCCGACGTGAAGTCGGATGCTCCAGCCGCCACGACCCCGATCGAAGGGATCTGGTTCTCCTCCATCAGCGGCATGAACGAGCCCGAGTGCGGAGTGAGCACGCCGATGAGCGCGACCACACCCTCGTCGACGGCTTGGCGTCCGCACTCCGCCGCGGTGTTCGGGTCGTTGTTGGTGTCACACTCGAGAACCTCGACCGGAGAACCGCCGACGCCGTTCTTCTTGTTGAGCGCCTCGGTCGCAGCGATCGCGCCCTCGGGAATCTCCGGGTTGGCGACCCCGGCCGACTTCTCGTAGATCACCATCACCTTGATCGGGTCGCCCTTGGGCTTGGCGGCGGCCGGTAGCGCGGCGAGCGGTAGCGCGAGCGCGGCGATCGCGACGAGCGCGATCACACGTGGACGAGAACCGATTCGAGCCATGTCACCCTCCCCCTGGGTCCCGGCAGACCGTGGTCATACGGCTCCAACCGGAAGCGGGCGAAAGTTAGCGGCGGTTCACCGAAGGGTCAAGGCACCCGCCCGGGAGCGGCACGCCCGGCCCTTGTTAGCCTCGGTTCGCTCTTCGGGGGGAAGCGATGGCCTACAGCTCGATCCTCTACGACGTCGCCGGGCGGGTCGCCACGGTCACACTGCACCGACCCGACGCCATGAACGCGGCGACGTTCGAGATGGATGACGAGATGCAGGACGCGGTTCGGCGCGCCGACGCCGATCCCGACATCGGCTGCATCGTGGTCACGGGGTCCGGGAAGGCGTTCTGCGCGGGCGACGACATCTCGCGGGCGTGGGGCGACCCGCGCATGGAGCAGACCTTGGCCGAGCTCGCGGGGCCGAACCCGCCGATGACTCCCTATATCGAGCTCGTCCTCGGCATCGACACGCCGCTCGTCGCCGCGGTCAACGGCGTGGCGGTGGGCAGCGGCATGGACATCGCGCTGGCGTGCGACATCGTTGTCGCTTCCGACAAGGCCCGCTTCGGCCAGCTCTACACCAAGGTCGGGCTGATGCCCGACGTGCTCGGGCTGTGGCTGCTGCCGCAGCTGGTCGGACGCTCGCGCGCGTCGGAGATATTGATGACCGGCGAGATCATCGACGCTACCGAAGCCGAGCGAATCGGGCTCGTCTCGCGCGTCGTCGCCGCTGATGACCTCCTTCGCGTGGCGAACGACATCGCCGGGCGCATCGCGGCGAACCCTCCCCAGTCCATCCGGCACGTGAAGCAGGGGATGCGGCTGGCCGCGGGTCGTGAGCAGGCGGAGCTCACCGAAGTCGCGACCTTCGTCAGCCACGGGCTGTCTCACCTGTTCACCACTGAGGATCACAAGGAAGCTGCGAGCGCGTTCGCAGAGAAGCGCGAGCCGCAGTTCAAGGGGAGGTGAACCGGGAAGTGAGCGAGCTCGCGGAGCGCTTCGTCGACGCGGTCACTCGCGTCGATCTGGACGCGTTGTGCGTATGCCTGGCGCCGGGCGCACGCTTCTGGGTGAACATCGGCCCCAGCGAGTACTCGGCGGACGAGCGCTTGGCGGTGCTGGAGCTCGAGCGCCAGAACCTGCGCGAGCACCGCGCCGAAGACGTACGCATCACCGCGACCGACGAGGGCTTCATCGCCCAGCTCACCAGCATCGGCACCACAACCCGCGACGAGTCGATGCGCGTCGCGGTCTGCCTGATCGCCTCGGTTGCCGACGACCTGATCACTCGCGTGGACGAATACGCGGACTCGGCCGCGGCCGCGCCTCTGATCCGGGCGATCTACGGCTGACGCCCGCTACGCCTGAGCCTGCGTGGTCGCGGCGATCGCGAGCAACTTCGTGACGTCGGGCGTGTCGCCCCGGAAGTCGTAAGGAAGGTCGGCGCCCAGGAGCCGAGTGAATCGCTCGTCCCGGGCGATCAGCCGCTCGATCTCGTCAGCCTCGTATCCCTCGAAGGCGCGGATGTGCGGCCGGGAGAAGCCCGAGTGGAGCGCGACACGTTGCCCAGGCGCCGTGCGCGCGCCGCTCCGGTGCCACGTGTGCCCCGTCCACACCACGATCGAGCCGCGCGGCGCGACCATCGGCACGGCTGCGTCAAGCCCTTCACCTGGACGCGGATGCCGGCAGCGGTGATTGCTGCCCGGCACGAGATGCGTCGAGCCCAGGTCCCCGTCGAAGTCGTCGCAACACCAGATCGCGGTACCCATGTGCACCTGCACCGGAAACGGATCCGGGAAGAACTGGTTGTCGCAGTGCAGCGGACCGGCCTGTGCGCCCACGTCGAGGACGCTGCCGGTCGCGACCTGCGCCACGTACCCCTCGTCAAGCAGGTAGCTCATGATCGCGACGAGCTTCGGCGTCAGCACAGCTTCCGCGACGGCGTCGCTCTTCGCGAGCAGCCGATAGACCATCGAGGTGTTCGGCCCGAAGTTGAACGGCTCCTGACCGCGATCGCGGACTTCCTGCGTCACGGCCAGGATGTCTGCGCGCACGCGGTCAAACAGGTCGAGCGGCGCAGCGTCCTCGACAACCGTGTAGCCGAGCGCGTCCAGCTCGGCGACGTTGCGCTCCAGTCCCAACCGTGCGACCTGGTCGAGGAGGCGCTGGCGCAGGTTCACTCCCGGCGCTGCCTGCGCGAAGCTGCCGAAACGCGTCTCGTGCTCCGAGGTTGCCATCAGGTCGTGAGCACCGTGCAGCAGCTGACGCCGGGTGCGCCGTACACCTGGGTGAAGCCGACCTTCGGGTTGCTCGGGACCTGCCGGTCGCCGGCCTCACCGCGGAGCTGGAGCGCGGTCTCGTAGACCTGGCGCATACCCGACGCGCCGATCGGCTCGCCGTTGGCGATGAGACCGCCGTCGGTGTTCACCGGGAGGCGGCCACCGATCTCCGTCTCACCTCCTTGGATCATCGCTTCCTGCTCGCCGTCGGCGCACAGACCGGTCTCCGAGAGGTGCATGACCTCGGCGCCCGACTCGCTGTCCTGGACCTGCGCGACGTCGACGTCGGATGGCTCCACTCCCGCCTGCTCGAACGTCGCGCGGGCCGCATCGACGGTGGGGCTGTGACCGCGCTCGGTCGAGAGCCACGGCGCGAACACCTCGAACGATCCCCACTGCCGGGTGCGCAGCGCGGCGGAACGAAGGTAGATGGGCTTGCTCGTGAACTCGCGCGCGCGGTCGGCCCTGCAGATCACGACCGCTGCGGCGCCCTCGTCGGGGGAGCAGAACATGTACTGGGTCAGCGGGTAGTTGAGCATCCTCGACTCGAGGATCTCTTCCTCGCTGAATGGCTTGCGACGCCACGCATTGGGGTTCTTGGCGCCGTTGCGGAAGTTCTTCGCGGCCACCTTGGCGAGCGTCTCGTGGCTGATGCCGAAGTCATGCATGTACCGGTTGATCTTCATGGCGAAGAACTGCGTCGTGATCATGAAGCCAAGGTCGCCGTACCAGTGCGGAAGACCGCTCTGCTCGGGCTTGGCGTTGAAGTGACCGCGCGGGTGCTTGTCGAAGCCGACGCACACACCGAGGTCGTAGGCACCCGACTCGATCAGCGCCGCGCCCATCGCCAACGTGCTGCCAGCGGTCGCGCAGCCGTTGTGCACGTTTGTGAACTGGATGCCGGTCAGACCGAGGTGCGCGACGAGCTGGTCGGCCTGACTCGACTCCTCCGCGCCAGACAACGAGCCGGCCAGGCTGCCGCCGAACGCGAACTGCACGTCGGGCCACTCGATCCCTGCGTCGCCGAGCGCGGCGCGCACCGCCTTCGCGCCGAGCTCAAGGCCGGTGACGCCCTCGAAGCGGCCGAACGGATGGATCCCGATGCCCACGATGGCCACGTTCATGAGTCACTTCCGACGGGCTGGAACGCGAACGTCGTCACTTGGGTGCCGTCGGGTTCGGTGCGGAACGGCACGATCACGAGCTCCATCTCCATGCCGATCGCGAGGCGAGACACGTCGGCCTCCGTGATCCGCGTCTCCACCATCACCTCACCCGGCAGCTCGACATAGCCGAGCGCGTACCCGGTGAAGTCTTCTTCGGTCTCGGGCCCGGTGTACGGCTCCTTCGGGAGGAAGCCCTGCGTCGTGAACGTGAAGAGCGTGCCGCGTGGCGCGAGCAGATGCTCGTCCATCTCGTCGTTGCCGCAGCGAGGACAGCTCGTGGCCTTCGGGAAGACGACGGTATGGCACGTGCCGCAACGACTGCCGACGATTCGCGGGCCGTCGCCCGTCTCGGTGAAGAGATCCTCCGCGATCGGCTTCGTCACCTCCATTGCTGCGCTCCCACTTCGCTCCTTCCGCTTCGCTTCATCCGCTCCGGTCGCTCCGCACTCAGTCCCACCGTGTCCTCACCACGCCGTATCCCACTTTCGCCAAATCGGGCCCTTCCTCGGTGGAACCGGTGGGCACGTGCTGGCTCAAGAGTGACGCGAACCGCTCGGGGTACCGATCGAGCGTGTCTTTCGTGACGTTCTCGCGGAACGCCTCGAGCGGCGCCATGAACATGCGCGAGTAGGCAAAGGCCATCCCGGCGCGCAACCCGGGCTTCGTGCGCCCGAACGAGCCGTGCCACAACCGGCCATCGTGCACGAGCAAGGACCCGCGCGACGCCTCGATCGGCACAGCCTTCTCTGCGTCCTCGAAGCCGGCTGGATGCCGACAGCGAGCGTGGCTCCCGGGCACGTACGCGAACGCACCTTCTTCTCGCGTGTAGTCCGTGAGCAGCAGGGTCGCACCCGCGATGAGCGGATAGGCCGGCATCGGATCGGGAACCGCCTGTTGATCGGTGTGGAGGCCGAGCTGCAACCGCTTCTCCGGCGGGTCAGACGGGCCCTTCATGAACACCGCGGTCGCGTGGAGGATGCACCGCTCGCCCAGCAGAGCGTCGACGAGGCAGCGCACGACCGGATGCAGCAGCCATTCCTCGAACATCGGGTCTTCGAACAGGAAGTAATACAGCGTCGGGAACGAGATGTTGATGTGCGTACCACCGCTCCGGACGTCGGGGCGCATGCCATTGCGCTGCTCCATGAGGTTGAGGATGCGCTCGAACATCTCGTCGACGGGCACGGCGGGTACCAGCCGTTCCGGTGGCACGATCGTGCACCCGCGCGTTTCGAGCTCGGCGACGTGCTCCGTGAGACCGAGGCGCGTGACCTCGGAGAGGATGCGCTCCAGTGATCCGCCGTCCATTGCGCGTTGTGTCATCACACTCCGAGTGTCACGGCGCCAGGCCGGCGCCATGCATGTGAACCGTCGTTAGCATACGAGCCCTGGACTTCACCGACAGCGCCGCTGACGCCGCCTTCCGGACCGAATGCCGGGTCTGGCTCGAGGCGCACGCCGCGCCGCGCGCAGCGGCCGGGGGTGCCGACGTCCTCGGCATCCTCGGACGTGACGTGGACACCGGCGCGTCGCTCACCGAGGCGAGGCAATGGCAGGCCAAGGCCGCAGCCGATGGATGGGCCGGCATCGGCTGGCCCACCGAGTACGGGGGGCGCGGCGCGTCGTTGATGGAGCAGATCATCTTCACGCAGGAGACGACGCGCTTCGTCGTGCCCGACCACGTGTTCCGCGTCGGGATCGGCATGGGCGGGCCGACGGTGATCGCGCACGGAACCGAAGAACAGAAACGTCGGTGGTTGCGCCCGCTGCTCACTGGCGAGGAGATCTGGTGCCAGCTGTTCAGTGAGCCGGGAGCCGGGTCCGACCTCGCCGGGCTGCGCACGTCCGCGGTCCGTGACGGCAACGAATGGGTGCTGAACGGCCAGAAGGTGTGGTCGTCGGGCGCGCACTACTCGCAGTGGGGCCTGCTCCTCGCCCGCACCGACCCCGACGTGCCCAAACACCAAGGCATCACCTACTTCATGCTCGACATGTCATTGCCCGGCATCGAGGTTCGGCCGTTGCGCCAGATGACCGGTGGCGCGCACTTCAACGAGGTGTTCTTCACCGACGTGCGAGTTCCTGATGCCGATCGACTCGGTGACTCGAACGACGGCTGGCGCGTTGCCCAGACGACGCTGCTGAACGAGCGCGCCGCCATTGTCGAGCTGCTCGGCGACCGCAACGCCGCCGAGCCACTCATCGCGCTCGCCTCGGGCACCGCGGACGCGAGCACCCGCCAGGAGCTCGCGCAGGTGCACATCGAGTCGGCGATCATGCGCTACCTCGGGCTGCGCATCGTCACCGCGTTCGCCCAGGGTCGGTTACCCGGGCCCGAGGCGTCGGTGGCCAAGCTGGCGATGGGCGCGCTGCTGCGCCGATCGGGCTCGTTGGCGCTCCAGCTGCTGGGCGCCCGCGGGATGGTGGATGACGACGACTGGACGACCGCGTTCCTCGCCGCGCCCGCCATCCGCATCGCGGGAGGCTCCGATGAGATCCAGCGCAACATCATCGGTGAACGCGTCCTCGGCCTCCCGAAGGAGCCCAAATAGCCCGCT
>JBBECS010000043.1:34708-46485 GCA_040881685.1 Acidimicrobiia bacterium
CAACATCATCGGTGAACGCGTCCTCGGCCTCCCGAAGGAGCCCAAATAGCCCGCTGGATACCTGCGGCGCGGCCGCTCGCTTCGGGCCTAGCGACCGACTAACGGAGGTCGTCGGGGAGATCGGGGTGCTTCGAGCCGGTCCACTTGGGGTCGCGCTTCTCGAGCCAGGCCATGACGCCTTCCATCGCGTCGGGCTGCTGGCCGCTCCACCACGTGAGCTTGGTCTCGTCGATCATCGACTGCGTGCGGTCCGTCCCGTCGAGACCCTCGTACACAAGCCGCTTGATGATGGACACGCTCGCCGGCGCGGTGTTGGCCGCGATGTCGCGCGCCAGGTCGATCGCAGCCGTCAGAACGTCGTCCTTCGGGAACGCCCGCGCCGCAATCCCCCAGTCGGCGGCGTCACGACCGCTGAACGTACGGCCAGACAAGAGGAGCTCGAGTGCGCGCGTCACGCCGATCATGCGCGGCAACAACCAGTTGGAGTTCGCCTCGCTCACGAGTCCGCGGCGCGGGAAGACGAACGACAGCTTGGCGTCTTCGGCCACATACCGAATGTCGAACAGCAACGTGAAGCTCATGCCCGCGCCGATCGCGTGGCCGTTGATCGCGCAGATCGTGGGCGTTGGAAGCTTCCAGAGCGACCACGCCTCGTGGATGGTGTCGCTCGTGAACCCGGCCGCCTCGTCATGCGCCGCCTGCGCGTCCGCGTCGAACGCGCCAGCACCAGCCGAGATGTCCATGCCCGAGCAGAACGAGTCGCCGGCACCCGTGATCACGATGGCGCGCACGGCGTCATCGGCGTCGAGCGCACGGATCGAGTCACGCATCGTCCGGTCCATCGCCGGCGTCATGGCGTTGCGCTTGTCGGGGCGGTTGAGCGTGATCGTCGCGACGCCGTCGGTGACGTCGACCAGGACGTCGTCGGAGCCGAGCTTGGTCACGAGCGGGGAACCTCGCTCCACGGGCGGTCACGGTCGAGCGCGGGTTCCTTCGGGAGGCCGAGCACCCGCTCGCCGACGATGTTGCGGGAGATCTCCGTCGTGCCACCACCGATCGTTCCGCCGCGCGTGCTCAAGAACGCCTTTTGGAGATCGACCTTGTCGTCGTCGCCGAGCGCCACCTCACCAATGACGTCGGGACGGCGCATCTCGTAGTCGGAGATGAGCATCCCCTCCGGCCCGAGCAGGTTCACGATGAAGGTGAACACACGAGCCTGGTGCTCGCTGACCATGAGCCGGCCGAGCGAGCCTTCCGGGCCCGGTGTGCCACCGGCGCGAGCGCCCTCGGCGCGCTTCATGGTGAGCCGGACGATCTCGCTCTCGATCCAGAGCCGGGCGAGCTCGTCGCGACGGGCTGCGTCGCGCTCCTCGGCGGGCAACGAGTGCCACACCTTGATCGCGTGACGCACCACGCCGCCCTCCTGACCCGTGAGCTTGCCCACCCGCCCGAGCATCACGCGCTCGTTCATGAGCGTCGCGATCGCGACCTTCCAACCCTCACCGACCGGACCGATGCGCTGGGAGTCGGGGATGCGCGCGTCGGTGAAGAAGATCTCGTTGAACTCCGCCTCGCCGGTCATCTGCCGCAACGGGCGCACCTCGACGCCCTGCTGGTGCATGTCGATGTAGAAGTACGACAGGCCCTGGTGCTTCGGCACGTCGGGGTCGGTGCGGAGCAGGAGCAGGCCCCACCTCGACACGTGGGCCATGCTCGTCCACACCTTCTGACCGTTCACGATCCACTCGTCACCGTCGCGCTCGGCGCGGGTTGCCAACGCCGCGACGTCGGAGCCTGCGCCCGGCTCGCTGAACATCTGGCACCAGATCTCCTCGCACGTGAACGCGGGGCGCAAGAGGCGGGCCTGCTGCTCCTCGGTACCGAACGCGATCAGCGTGGGTCCGGCCATGCCGACACCCATCATGTTGTGCAAGAGGTTCATCGGCGCGCCCTCGTCGATCAGCCGTTGATCGACGAGGTCTTGGAACCCCGGGTCCAGTCCGAGGCCGCCTTTGCCTTCGGGAAAGTGGATCCATGCGAGCCCGAGGTCGAACTGTGCGCCCCAGAACTCGTGGTCCGTCGACGTGCGCGGATCGTGCCCCGTGAGCAACTGGTCGACGCGCTCCTTCACGAGCCCTTCGGCGGTGACGGTCATCGCGCGCTGAGGTTAACCTCCGTTCACAGGACGGACCAACGGACGGGGAGGACGCATGGACGACGACCTCGCGTTCGCAAGCGCGCTCGAACAGCGCGAACTCGTGCGTCAACGTGAGGTTTCACCAAGCGATCTGGTCGAGCTGTACCTCGAGCGCATCGAACGGCTGAACCCGCAGCTCGACGCGTTCCTCACGGTTGCGGGCGACCAGGCACGTGACGCAGCCCGGCTTGCCGAGAAGGAGCTGGCCGCGGCCGGTGACGGCGCTGACTTGCCTCCGTTCCTCGGCGTCCCCATCTCGATCAAGGATCTCAACGACACCGCCGGCATCCGGACCACCCACGGCACCGCGGAGTGGCACGACCGCGTCCCCGACCGTGACGAAGAAGTCGTCGCTCGCATCCGACGAGCCGGCTTCATCATCCTCGGGAAGACCAACACGCCGGAGTTCGGGGCGCGCGCGGTGACGCAGACCCTCGCCTATCCACCCGGGCGCAACCCGTGGGACACCTCGCGCACACCGGGAGGGTCGTCCGGTGGCGCGGGGGCGGCGGTGGCTGCCGGTCTCGGAGCGGTCGCGCAAGGGTCCGACGGCGGCGGGTCGATCCGGGTGCCGTCGGCGTGGTGTGGAGTGTTCGGGATCAAGCCGTCGCGCGGGCGCGTATCTTCGGCCCCTGGTCCGCAGAGCTGGAACGCGACCAACGGGCCAATCGCTCGCACGGTCGAAGATGCAGCCGCACTGCTCGACGTGATGGCCGGACCCGCCGTGGGCGACGTGTGGCAGCTCGCATCGCCGGAGCACCCGTTCGCCGAAGACGCCCGTCAAGCACCGGCACGATTGCGGGTGGCCTGGACCACGAAACCGGTCGACCCCGACACCGTGGTCGCACCGGCGTGGCGAGAGGCGGTGACCGCCACGCTCAGCCTGCTCGAGGAGCAGGGCCACGAAATCATGGAGGTCGAGCTTCCACAGCTCGACGTGACCACGTTGGCGCTGGTCCCGGCCAGCGCGACCGCGGCGCGTCTCGACCTGCCGCCGACCGAGACGCTCGACACGACGAACCAGACGCTGCTTGCGTACGCGGCGGGGATGTCGGCGAAGGACCTCATGGTGGCGGAGAACGAGATCCAGCGCGTGACGCGAACCTTCGCCGAGTGGTTCGAGGGCTTCGACGTCTTGCTCACTCCCACGATGACCGCGCCCCCGCCACCCGTTGGTGAAGCGGCGATGGGCGACGAGGACTTCGCCGGGATGCTCGAGCTCATGAAGCTCGTGGCCTTCACCCCGATGGCGAACATGACGGGCCAGCCGGCGGTCGCGGTACCGGCCGGACTCGATGATGCCGGGCTGCCCGTGTCGGTCCAGGTCGTCGGCCGCCCTCTCGCCGAGGCGACGATCATCCGAGTGGCCGCGCAGCTCGAGGCAGCTCGACCTTGGCGCCACCTCCGTCCGCCGGTGTCCTGAGGCGAGCGACTGCGGCGCAGAGGTACCCTGCCTGCCCGGTCGACTCCGCAGGCTCCGTCTCCTGCGGCGGCGGATGGCAAGCCATACGCCGCCGCGGCCGCAGCGAGCCGGGGTCCGAGCGGCCCGGCGCCGAAGGCGCCGAGAGCGGGAAGTCGGAGAGACGAAGAAGCGACAGACTGATCCCGACAACCGGGGGACTTCATGGCTGACACGCTGGCGCAGTTGATCCGCGAGCAGGCGGCGACGATCGGCGGTCGGGTCGCGTTCACCTTCGAGGAACGCGACCTCACCTACGGCGAGCTTGACGCGATATCGAGTCAGGTCGCACGCGGACTGCTCGCGGAGGGTGTGCAGGCGGGCGACCGCGTCGCGATCCTCGACAAGAACGCAATCGAGCTCTTCGAGCTGATGTTCGGAGCCGCGAAGGTGGGCGCGGTCCTGTGCCCGGTCAACTGGCGCCTCGCACCACCCGAGGTGGCGCACATCGTGAACGACGCCCAGGCGAAAGTGCTCGTCGTCGGCCAAGAGTTCCTCCCGGTACTCGACAAGATCGAAGGCGATCTCACCACCGTGAAGAGAATCCTGGTGCTCGGTGAGCACCCGGGCCACGAGGACTACGCGGTGTGGCGCGATCGACAACCAGCCGACGACCCAGGTGTCGAGTTGGCGCGCGACGACGTCGCGCTGCAGTTCTACACATCTGGCACAACGGGTTTGCCGAAGGGAGCAATGCTGTCGGGCGCCGCACTGCACGGGCTCGTGCCCGCGGCCAACGACGTCCTCGGGCTCGGACCCGACACGGTGAGCCTCGTGGTGATGCCCCTCTTCCATGTCGCCGGCGCGGGATGGGCGCTCTTCGGGCTCTACAACGGCGCGCGCAACGTGATGCTGCGCGACGTGGACTTCCCGGCCATCCTCGATGCGATTCCGCGCTACGGCATCACGGACTCGGTGTTCGTCCCGGCAGTACTGCAGTTCCTGCTCATGACACCGGGCGTCGAGTCGACTGACTTCTCCAGCCTTCGGACCATCCTCTACGGCGCGTCGCCGATCTCCGAAGAAGTTCTGGTCGCGTCAGGAGCGCGCTTCGGCTGCAAGTTCGTGCAGGCGTACGGGCTCACCGAGACCAACGGCGCCGCGGTGTTGCTCCCGGCCGAGGACCACGACCCCGAGGGACCGAACCGCCACCGGCTGCGCGCCGCCGGGATCCCGATTCCCGGCGTGGAGCTGCGCGTCGTCGATGACGTCGGCAACGACCTCCCGACGACCGAGATCGGCGAGGTGTGGATCAAGTCACCGGCGAACATGGTCGGCTACTGGAACATGCCCGAGGCATCGGCCGCCGCGCTCACACCGGACGGATGGTTCAAGTCGGGGGACGCCGGCTACCTCGACGCCGATGGCTACCTGTACATCGCCGACCGCGTGAAGGACATGATCATCTCGGGCGGCGAGAACGTGTATCCGGCCGAGGTCGAGAGCGTGCTGATGTCACACTCCGGCGTCGCCGACGCCGCGGTGATCGGGGTTCCCGACGACCGGTGGGGCGAAGCCGTGAAGGCCATCGTCGTGCGCGCCGACGCCGACGTCACCGAGAGCGACGTCATCACGTGGTGCCGTGACCTGCTCGCGCACTACAAGTGCCCGACATCGGTCGACTGGGCCGAGATGCTGCCGCGCAACCCGTCGGGAAAGATCCTCAAGCGCGAGCTGCGCGAGCCGTACTGGGCTGGTCGCGACCGCCAGGTATAGACAGCGAGTCAGCCGGCGCCGAACCTCGGCGGTCGTTTCTCGACGAACGCGGTCACACCCTCCTCCGCGTCGTCGCGGCCTCCGGCGGCGATGAGCTCCTTCTCCTCATTCGCGAGCTGGTCGCGCAGACCTGCACCGAGAGAGCCGCGCAGCAGCCGCTTGGCAACACCAAACGAACGCGTCGGTCCGGCAGCCAACTTGGTGACGAGTGCCTCCGCCTCGGCAGTAAGCGCGTCGTCGGGGACCACACTGGTCACCAAACCCCACTCACGCGCTTCTTCGGCGCTCAGGACTCGGTTCGTGAGTGTGAGCTCAATGGCGCGGCGAAGGCCGACGATTCGGGGCAGGTACCAGGTGGAACCACCGTCAGGGGTGAGTCCGATCGCGGTGTAGGCCATGACGAACTTCGCTGACCGCGCCGCGATGACGAGATCGGACAGCGCGACGAGCGAAAGCCCCGCGCCAGCCGCGCTGCCCTGTACCGCGGACACGATCGGCGCGTCGAGCCGATCGAACGCTTCGATCGCCTCGTGGAGTGCACCGACGATCCCGGTCAGCCGCTTCGGAAGGGCGCCGCCTTGGCCTGTGGCCGTGGCAAACGCGCGCACATCGCCGCCCCCGCAGAAGCGGTCGCCGCGCCCGCTCAGCAATACGGCGCGCGCGTCCTTCGAGTCGGCGAGCTTCGATGCGGCTTCGGCCAGAGCGCGCGCCAGGTCGAGGTTGATCGCGTTCGCCGCGTCGGGCCGGTTCAAGGTGAGGTGCGCAACGCCGTTTTCGGCGATGTCGAGCACCACCAGTGCTTCGCTCACTCGCTGTCCTTCCTCAGTGTGGGATCTCGTCCCATGGCCGGTCCACGTCGACCCGGGGCTCCGGCGGCAGGCCAAGCACGCGCTCGCCCACGATGTTGCGCTGAATCTCGTCGGTGCCACCACGGATCGAGATGGACGGCGCGGTCAGGAACAGCGTCTGCCATTCCCCGTCACCCACCACACCTTCCGGACCGAGGAGCGAGAGCGCGGTGTCTGCGGTGTTCTTGAGCAGGGCGGCGCCGCGCAGCTTGGCCCCCGATCCTTCGGGCCCGGGTGTGCGCCCGGTCTTGGCGGCGTCCCGCGCCCGGCGCATGGTAAGCCGGTTGACTTCGCTGACAATGCGGACGCCAATCACGCGGTCGCGCTCGACAGACCCAAAACTGGACGCGCGCTCGGCACACAGGTCCAGGAGACGCTCACCCGGCGCGCCCATCCCCGTCCCCACCGCGCCCACCGCGCCGCGTTCGTTGGCCAGCGCCGTACGGGTGACTCCCCATCCACCGCCGACATCGCCGATCCGGTCCGAGTCGACGACCACCGCGCCGTCGAGGAACACCTCGCTGAAATGCGCATCACCGTTCATCTGCCGCAGCGGCCGCACATCCACGCCCGGTGCCTGCATGTCGAGGGCGAACGCCGTGATCCCGGCGTGCTTCGACACCGACGGGTCGCTGCGCGCGAGGAGGAACCCACGGTGCGCATAGTGGGCACGGCTGCTCCACACCTTCTGGCCGGTGACACGCCACACGTCGCCGTCGCGCTCCGCGCGCGTCGAGACGTTGGCGAGATCGGAGCCGGCGCTCGGCTCGGAGAAGAGCTGACACCAGATCTCGTCTCCCGACCGGATCAGCGGCAGCCAGCGCGCGCACTGCTTGGGTGTGGCGGCCGTCAGCAGCGTCGGGGCCACCACGCTCAACCCCACGAGGAACGGGTACAGATCCGGTTGCTCGAAGCCTGCGAGCTCGCGCGCCACGATCGCGGCTTCGGCCGGGGACACCCCACGGCCGCCGTACTCAACCGGCCACGTCGGCACCGCCCACCCACCATCGGCCAAAGCACGCAGATACGCGCGCCCGGGTCCGAGATCATCGCTCCCAGCACCCAGCACGGTGATCTGTGTGTTCGGGTCGCGCGGCCGAAGCAGTGACGCGAGCGCGCCTTGCACCTCGTCGGCCGAGATCACGCTGTCGATACTACGAGCCGCTGATCCGCGACCTCACTGGGACTGGATGGCCTCGAGCACGTCGAGGCGAGCCGCGCGCCGCGCGGGACCGACCGATGCCCACCAACCGGCGAAGGCGCCGAGGAGCACGAGTTGGACGAGCGAGCTCGGGGAGAGTGCGAAGTGAATGCCTTCACTCTCGAGCGCTCCGATGAGCGCGCGCCCGAGCACGAGACCAAGGCTGACACCGAGCGCCGATCCGAAGACCGCGATGATGATCGACTCATAACGGATCATCGTCCTCACCTGAGCTCGCGCCATTCCCACGGCACGGAGCAGACCGATCTCGCGAGTGCGCTCGTAGATGGAGAGGGCCAATGTGTTCGCGATGCCAAGGACCGCGATGCCCACGGCGAGCCCGAGGAGCACGTAGATGAGGTTCAGGAACTGTCCGACCTGTTGCTCCTGCGTCTCCTTGAACTCCTCTTGATCCTGGGCTTGAACACTCGGGAAGGGTTCGATCGCCTGGTCGATCGTGGTGGCGGCCCGTCTCAACGATGTGTCGGCTGCGACCTTGATCGCGACGAAGACGTCGAGCTGGTCGGTGAAGTTCGCCTCGAAGTCGGGCATCGCGAGCAGGTAGTCGTTGCCGATCGCGTCTTTCTCTGCGAAGACGCCCGCGATCGGGATGCTCTGCTCACCCGTCGCGCCGAACCGGACCTCCAAGGTCCTCGAGGCGCGCTGGCGTTTGGGTAGCTCCTTGAAGGCGTCCTCGAAGACGAGCATGCCGCCGGATTGTCGGAAGGTCTGCATCGCACCGGGCTCGGGATGCACGTCGATGGACGAGCCGAGGTTGGGTGACGTACCCATCACTGCCTTCGTCTCGCCGGCGAGCTCGAAGTTGCCGAATCGGAACTCGGTCACGTGCGCGTCGGGGAGGACATCCCGTACCGCGGTTGCAGCTTCGGGGCTCAACGGCGTGAAGTTCTTCGTGCTCAAGACGAACTCGGCCTTGAAGTCCGATGAGAGCACGTCGTCGAGCGTGGCCTTGATCGACGAGCCAAGGATCGCCACCAGGGTCATCAGCGAGATCCCCACCATGAGCGCAGCCGCGGTCGTGGCTGTGCGCCGCGGATTGCGGCTCGCGTTCTCCCGTGCCAACAAGCCGCCCATCCCGCGGAACCGCGCCGGGAGCCACCCCAACGTCCGCGCAGCCGGCGACGCAAGGAGCGGGCTCAACATCGCGACGCCGACGAACACCATGGCCGACGCCAAGCCCACGAGCGCCGCGGCACCACCGGGGAAACCCTCGACGCCGGCGAACAGGCCCACCAACAACAACACAAAGCCGAGGATCGTGACGAACCCGCCAACCGAGTAACGGCGGCTACCCGAGCTCGGCGGGGCCGTATCGGCTTGCATCGCGGCGACGGGCGAGACCGCGGCGGCGCGTCGTGCCGGGGAGAGAGCCGACACGAAGGTCACGAGTGTTCCGACCACGAGCGAGATGATGATGGTGCGCCCGAGGATCACCGTGTCGCCGGACGGCAGCTGTACGTCGAAGGCCTTCAACAGCTCCTGAAGGCCGATCGCCACACCTACACCGGCCGCCAGACCGACGATCGACGAGAACAGGCCGATGATGAGGGCCTCGATCGCGACCGAGCCCATCACCTGCCGTCCCGATGCACCGAGGCCACGCAACAAGCCGAGTTCATGGGTTCGTTGGGCAACGACGATGGAGAAGGTGTTGTAGATGATGAACGCCCCGACGAAGAGCGCGATCACCGCGAAGACGAGCAGGAAGATGCTGAAGAAACTCAAACCTTGACGAATCTCGTCGGACTGGTCCGTCGCGAGCTGCTCGCCGGTGAGCACCTCGACACCTGACACACCTTCGTTCGCAAGTGAAGTACGGATCCGGTCGCGCAACTGGAGATCCGAGACACCTGGCTCGGCTTTGACGTGGATCTCGTCGAACCGGCCTTCCTTGTTCAGCAGCCCCTGCGCTACCTCGACGTCGAAGGCCGCCAACGTCGCGCCTGCGAGGTTGCCGACCGTCCCGAACCTGAAGATCGCAACCACGTCAACGATCTCGGGTGGGTGCTGACTGAGCGGTATGACTTGCACTCGAGCTTGCCGACATTGCTCGGTGCGGACACACCGGCGAACGTCCTGCGGGCTGATTCCGGCATCGGTGGCGGTCACTTCGTCGAGTGCGACCTCGCCCGGAGCACTTGGTCGTCGTCCGACCTCGGGTCGGCCGTCGCCACCAATGGCTCGGTTCAACCCGCGATGCGGACCCCAGGTGACTCCGAGTGTCGGCGCCTGACCGTGCGATATGGCCTCCGACGGCTTGCCGTTCTGGAGCTTGACGACCTCGATCAAACCACCCACTGAGCCTTCGGCGATGGCGACGCCTTCGACCGCCTCGACCGAGTCCAGGACAGTCGCATCGAGCGGCTCGCGCACCACCTGCGTCCCCGGTCCGCCAGCTGTCTCCTTGAACGGCTCTTTGCCGCGCAGCGCGACGTCGACGCCCCGGTTCACGTCAGCGAACAGGCCATCGAACACGTTGCCGAGAGTGTCGGTGAGCACGAATGTGCCGGCCATGAACGCGACGCCGAGGATGACGGCGATCGAGGTGAGGACGAGACGGAACTTCCTCGCGAACAGGTTCTTGATCGTGACGCGCAGCATTCGGTGACTACCTCGGGCTCAGGCCCCGAGACCCTTCATCTTGTCGATGATGGCGTCGGTGCTCCCGCCGACCAGGTCGTCGACGATCTGACCGTCGCCGAGGAACACGACGCGGTCGGAGTAGCTGGCCGCGGTCGGGTCGTGCGTGACCATCACGATCGTCTGGCCGAGATCGGTGACGGCCGTTCGCATGTAGTTGAGGATCTCGGCACTCGACTTGGAGTCGAGGTTGCCGGTGGGTTCGTCGGCGAACACGATCTCGGGCTTGCTCATCAGCGCACGGCCTACGGCCACGCGCTGTTGCTGCCCGCCCGACAGCTCGCTGGGCTTGTGTGTCAACCGGTCGCGGAGGCGCAGCGTGTCCACCACTCGGTCGTAGTGCTCCGGCTCCGGCTTCTTGCCGGCAAGCGCAAGCGGAAGGGTGAGGTTCTCGGCCGCGGTGAGCGTGGGAATGAGGTTGTAGGCCTGGAACACGAACCCGATGCGGTCACGCCGGACGAGCGTGAGCTTCTTCTCGGAGCTGGCGCTGATCTCGATGTCGCCGAGGAAGATCTGGCCGGAGGTCACGCGATCGAGGCCGGCGAGACAGTGGAGCAGCGTCGACTTGCCGGAGCCGGAAGGGCCCATGATCGCCGTGTAGCGATGGCGCTCGAACGCGACGTTGATGCCGTCGAGCGCGCGCACCGCCGCTTCGCCACTGCCGTAAATCTTCGACGCGTCGATCGCTCGCGCGGCGGTGCCGGTTGCTTGCGTGGGGGTGGTGGTGGTCACGTCTGCTCCGTTCCCATTCCCGGTGACTCGTACGCTACGCGGCGACCCGGGCCGTCCCCGAAATGGCGTACTTCCCCTCGTCGACGCTGGAATGCCGCGCCAGCCACCAGAACCATGCGCCGCCGGCCGCGAACGCCGCGGCGCTCACCCAGGCGTTCACGCGGAAGCCGAGGATGAGGTTGGCGTCGTCGATGCGTAGGTGCTCCAGGAAGAAGCGGCCGAACGTGTAGCCCATCGCGTACAACGCACTGAGCTGGCCGCGCTTGAGACGGACCCGCTGCTCCACCTTGAGCAGCACCACGATCAGGACGACGATGTACAGCGACTCGTAGAGGAACGTCGGGTGGAACGTGGCGAAGCTCTCGAACCCTTCCGGCCGGTTGGCTCGATCGATCTCGAGGCCCCACGGCAACGTGGTCGGCTCGCCGAAGAGCTCCTGGTTGAACCAGTTGCCAAACCGGCCGATCGCCTGTGCGACAGCCAACCCTGGCACGATGGCGTCCATCAATCCGAGCGCGTCGTAGCCCTTGACGCGGCACATCACGATCACGCCGATCATGCCGCCGATGACGACACCCCAGATCGACAGTCCGCCCTTCCAGATCTCGACGACGCGCAGCCAGTCACCCTCAAAGAGCTGGTAGTCGGTCGCCACGTGGTACAGGCGCGCGCCGATCAGGCCGCAGATGACGACGACCACCACGATGCTCTGAAAGTCGTGGGGATCGTGACCCCACCGCTTCCATCGCCGTTCCGCGATCGTCGACGCCACGACCACGCCGATCGCCAGCAGCACGCCGTACACATGCAGCGAGATGCCGATGTCGATCACCCCGTCGGAAGGGCTCGGGATCGACGAGATCAACGGCACTCGCGGAGGCTACCGACCGCGTCGCAGGTACCCTGCGGCGCAGGTAGCCGTGGCCCAGCGGCCCGGCGCGCAGCGCCAAGAGCGGAATGTTG
>JBBECS010000043.1:46585-73791 GCA_040881685.1 Acidimicrobiia bacterium
GCGCAGGTAGCCGTGGCCCAGCGGCCCGGCGCGCAGCGCCAAGAGCGGAATGTTGGCTACCGACCGCGTCGCAGGTACCCTGCGGCGCACGTAGCCGTGGCCTCGCGGCCCGGCGCGCAACGCCAAGAGCGGAATGTTGGCTACCGACCCTCTGGAGAGGTGCTGGTCACGGGGCTGCGCTCCAGATCCGGGCCGCTCGCAGCCGATACTCGCTGCATGAAGCGGTGGGGTCGATCGGTGTTGCCCGTGCTGGCCGTGCTGGTCATGGCACTCGGCGCGGCATGCCGCCCGGCGCCCCCGAAGCCGCCTCCGCCCGCACCGCTGAGCTCGCCGCCGAGAACGGGCGACCAGAACGCTTCGCTCGGCTCGTGCCCTGTCTTCCCCGCCGACAACGCGTGGAACACCGACATCTCCGCAGCTCCGCTGCATCCGAACAGCGCCAACTACCTCTCACAGATCGGCGCCGACGGCGGCGACTTCCTGCACGCCGACTTCGGTGGAGGCGGCGCTTACGGAATCCCCTACGTCACGGTGGCGGGAACGGAGCCGACGGTGCCGGTGACGTTCGTGGACTGGCCGGGCGAGAGTGATCCTGGTCCGTACCCGGTTCCGCTCGGTGCACCGGTCGAGGGCGGTAGCGACCGGCACGTGATCTCGATCGACCGCGACAACTGCAAGCTCTACGAGATGTACAACGCGTGGCCTCGGTCGAATCGCTGGGACGCGAGCAACGGGGCCAAGTGGGACCTGAACTCCAACGCACTCCGGCCGAACACGTGGACTTCGGCCGACGCTGCGGGCCTGCCGATCTTCGCCGGCCTCGCCCGCTACGACGAGGTCGCGGCGGGTGAGATCGACCACGCGCTGCGCGTCACCTTCAACGCGACCCAGCGCGGCTTCATCTACCCGGCGACACACTTCGCGTCATCGAGCACGAACCCGAATCGCCCGCCGATGGGGCTGCGTCTGCGCCTCGCCGCGAGCTACGACATCTCGGGCTACACCGGTCAGGCGCGCGTGATCCTCGAGGCGCTGAAGAAGTACGGGCTGATCAACGCGGACAACGGCTCGAACTGGTTCATCACCGGCGCGGCCGACTCGCGCTGGAACGACAACGACCTGAACCAGCTCAAGAACGTGCCCGGCGCCGCCTTCGAGGTCGTCGACACGGGCCCGATTCGCACCAGCTGAACACCCCATCGCGGCGGTCGGTAGCCTCCGGCCATGCGTGTCGGTGCGTCCCTGCGGACCGCGTACGCGCCCGGTGATCACCGACTCGGCGCGCAGTGGGTGATCGAGCGCGCCGTTGCGGCGCGTGACGCAGGCCTCGACTCGCTGTTCATCGGCGACCATCACGCGACCGGCCCATTCCCCTACTACCAGAATGTTCCGATGATGGGCCGCCTCCTCGCCGACTGGGACGATCGGCCCGCGGGCGTGCTCATGCTCCTCCCGTTGTGGCCGCCCGTGCTCGCCGCGGAGCAGCTCGGCACGTTGGCGTCGATCGCCAAGGGTCGCTTCATCCTCCAGTGCGCGATCGGCGGGGGTGAGCACCAGTTCGCGGCCATGGGCCAGAGCGAGCGGACGCGCCCGTCACGCTTCGAGGCCGGACTCGACATCATCCGCCGGTTGCTCGCGGGCGAGAAGGTGAACATGGACGAGCCGTACCAAGTCCGCGAAGCGCGAATCGCACCCGTACCGAGCGACCCCGTCGAGGTCTGGATCGGTGCCACCGCGGCGCGGGGGATCGATCGCGCGGCCCGCCTTGGCGACGGCTGGATCGCCGACGCGGGCGTGATTCCCGACGAGGCGCGCGACCAGGCGGAGGAGTACCGCGCGGCGTGCGAGCGCCATGGCCGCGCGCCGACGGCGGTCGCCATACGTCGCGACGTTCATCTCGGCACCGATTCCGCCGACGCCGCGCGCCTGGCCGAGCCGGTCATCGCGGCCGGGTACCGCGGCTTCCGCCCGGAAGCATGCACCTACGGCAGCGCCGAAGAAGTGGCCGAGAGCCTTGCCGCGTACGCAGAGATGGGCTACACCGACGTCATCGTCCGTCACCTGGTCGACGATCAGGACGAGGTGCTGCGCTCGTTCGAACGGCTCGCGCAAGTGTGCGAGCTCGTCCGCGATGCCTGAGCGCACCAAGGAATCGGTCTGGGACTACCCGCGTCCGCCGCGCCTCGAGCCGACCGACAAGCACCTGACAGTCGTGCTGGGTGGCGACGTGGTCGCCGAGACCAGTCGCGCGTACCGGGTGCTCGAGACCAGCCATCCGCCGAACTACTACTTCCCGTCAGACGACGTGCGCGCTGGCGCACTCGAAGCGGCGAAGGGCTCGTCGTTCTGCGAGTTCAAGGGACGCGCCCACTACTTCACGGTGCGCGGTGGTGGTTGCGTCGCTACCGAGGCCGCATGGGGCTATGACACCCCCAGCCCTGCCTTCGAGCCGATCACGGGCTACGTCGCGTTCTACGCGTCACGCGTGGACGAGTGCTACGTGGACGACGAGCTCGTCACCCCCCAACCCGGCGACTTCTACGGCGGTTGGATCACCGCCGACGTTGACGGTCCCTTCAAGGGGGGCCCCGGCACGCGGGGTTGGTGAGGCCTACTTCAGCAGGCGCGACAGCCTTCGGTCCGCGAGGACTTTGCCTTTGGTTTGGCAGTTCGGGCAGTAGGCCACTTCGTGGGACTCGTACGACACGCGCTTGAGGTCCTCGCCGCAGCGCGGGCACGCGGTTCCCGCGCGGCCGTGGATCTCAAAGTTGGTGCCGAGCTTGGGTTCTGACAATCCACCAGTGCGCTCGCGCTCCTTGGTGAGGCCGTCGGCCAGCACGCTTCGCACCGCGTCCAGCAATCGCTTGCGTTCTTCAGCGTCGAGCTGCACCAACGTGGCGTACGGCGAGAGCTGCGCCCGCCAGAGAGCGTCGTCCGAGTAACCCCTGCCCACCCCGACCACCGTGCGCTGGTCGCGCAGCCAGGTGTGGATGCGCCGCTTGTCGTCGCCGTGCATCACGAGCTCAGCGAAGTCATCTGAGTCGGGTTCGGGCCCGAGACGATCGAGCGGCCCGTCGTCACCGGGCGCGAGCACCCACCACGCGGCCTTGCGCTCGGTTCCGTGCTCACGCACGAGCACCGCCGGCCCTTCGGCGAAACGGAGCCGCACGACCGAGCCCTTCGGGCGCGTCTTCTTGGACTTGTCTTCCACGTCGACGCGGCCGGCTTGCGACAAATGCAGCAACATGCGCAGGCCGTCGCCCCACTCCATGACGAGGAACTTGCCGCGTCGCCCCACGCCTTCGAGCGTTCGCCCCACGAGCGAGTCGGGCGCGGGCGTGACGGTCTTCAGCGCGGTGAAGCCGAGCGGCTCGTACGCCTCGAGGACGCGGCCACGGATTGCTTCGTCCAAGCGCTCGGCGAGCGCCTGCATCTGCGGAAGCTCCGGCATGTCACCTCCATGTCGCGCTCACTCGACGCGGGATACCCTCGTCGTCCCTACGGGCACGCTCGCCTACGCATCAAGTTTGCCGCGCAACTGCGAAGGTCTCGCCGTCGGGACCGACGGCGTCGAGCTTTGCGTCGGAACGCGCCTTGTCGCGAATGGCCGCCGCCGATCCCCTCGGCATCATCCGTGTGCAGATCAGGCCGATGATCGCGACGGCAACCGCGACCCAGAACGTGTGGTGCAACGCCCCCGCGAACGCCTCGCTCACGATGCGCTCGGTGGCCGGCGTCATCTGCGCCGCTTGATCGCTGGGCGTAAGGAGCTCCGACGTGTTGAACCCGGCACTGCCGAAGGCCTCCTCGAGCCGGCTCGTCACGCTGGTGAGCAAGACCGACGCCGCGATCGCGATGCCAACCGCACCACCGAGCTGACGGGTGAAGTTGATGAGCCCCGTCGACACGCCCATCTGCTCCGTGGTCACGGAGTTCTGCGCAGCCAAGGAAGTGGACATGAACACGAGCCCCATGCCGGTGCCGAGCACCACGAGGTATCCGCTCAGAGCGAGCTGTGACGAGTCCACCGTTAACCGCGTGAGCAAGAGCGTGCCGGCGACCACGAGGCTCGCGCCCACGGTGACCACCAGGCGGAAGCCAACCTTGAGCACGATCCTGGCGCCGAAGCCGGAGCCGATGACCATGGCCAACAGCAGGGGGATGAGGATGCGGCCCGATCCGGTGGCTGACTCGTGCAGCACGGTGCGGCCATACAGCGGGAGGAACGACAGGACGCCGAACATGGACATGCCGAGGAACATCGTGACGATGGCCGCGGCCCGCAGCGCCGGCACTCGGAACAACGAGAACGGGATCAGCGGCTCGGCTGCGCGCCGCTCGACGACCACGAACGCGGCGAAGAGCGCCGCGGCCGCCACGAAGGAGCCCACCACCTCGATCGATCCCCACGGGTACTGGCGCCCACCCGACTCGAGCGCGAACACGAGCGCGCCGCTCCACCCGAGCAGCGTCATGACGCCCAGCCAGTCGAACTGATGTCGGCGTCTGCGCTCGAGCGGCTCGACCATCACGAAGACCACGAGCGCGATGGCCAGGATGCCCACGGGCAGGTTCACGTAGAACACCCAGCGCCACGAGAGGTTGTCGGTGATGAACCCGCCGAGGAACGGCCCGAGCACGGAAGAGAACGCGAACACGCCCGAGTACACGGCGGCGACCTTCGCTCGCTGCTCCATCGTGTACAGGTCGGCGCTGATCGTCTGCGCAACAGGGAGGATGCACCCGGCGCCAAGCCCTTGGAGTGCCCGGAAGAGCACGAGCTCGGTCATCGACTGTGACATGCCGCTCAACACGGAGCCGAGCAGGAAGATGATCATGCCGGTGAGGAAGATCGGCTTGCGCCCGAACATGTCGGAGAGGCGCCCCCACAGCGGGATGGTGGCGATCTCCGCGAGCAGGAAGCCCGAGAACACCCACGCGTACGCGTCGATGCCCTTCAGATCGCCGGCGATCGTGGGCATCGCGGTCGACACGATCGTGCCGTCGACGGACGCAAGGAACATACCCGAGATCACCGCGGCCGTCGTGAGGACCACGCGCTTCTTCGACAGGCGCGCCGCGTAGTCGGTCATCGCCGGGACGCCCGACGCATATCGGGCCGCAGCGGTGGTCGGCGGGCTCACGACAAACCGCCCGTGAGGCCTGGCACCACCAGGCGGGCGAACGCGTCGATTCGCGTGACGATCGAGTCGGCGTCGCCGTTGTTCAGGTAGTCGAAGAAGAGCCCCCACAACAGCGTGGCGATGCAGTCGGCGGCCGCGTCGAGGTCGGCGTCGAGGGCCACATCCGCTGAGCCGGCGAGGACGAGCCGCCATCGTTCGCGCCACTGGGTTGCGAGGGCGGTCCCCACCTCTCGGGCGTCCTCGTCACCGAGCACCGATTCGCGTTGCATGTGGCGCAGGAACTCTGCGTTCACGACGAACCGCGCGAACTCCTTGCGGGCCTGCTCGACGACACGCGCTTCGAGCCCCCTCGCTACGGGAGGAGCGAACGCCTCGAGCGGCTGGCCGAACCCCTTGGATCGGTACACCTCGCGGATCAGCTCGGCCTTGGAGGCGAAGTGGTAGTAGAGCCCCGGCACCGTGACGCCGGCCGCGTCGGCCAGCTCCCGGACGCTGACCGCGGCCGTACCCCGTTCCGAGAAGAGGCGCAACGCGGTGTCGACGATCCGGTCCCGGGTCGCGCCCGCCGTGGCGGTGCGCGCGCTCATCAGGCCAATCTAGACTTGCTTGAGCGTTCGTTCAAGTAGCCCGGCGCTTCCGGCCCGGGGATTTCTCCCCCATGCGGGCGAGGATCGTCCGGCGGCGCTCCTGGAGGTCGGCGAACGTGAGGCGCTCCACGTCGGCCGGCACGAGGAAGCCGGCCTTGATGGCGTCGGGGTCGGGCGGGCGCATGGCGGCCTCACCGATCTCCCGCATGAGGCGCTCACCGTGGGTGGTGAGGAAGTACTGGTGCACGTTGACGATCTCGGCGATGAGGTCCAGGTCGGGGTCCAAGGTCGCCGTCGCCGCGTTCAGGTACATCAAGTCCTTCACGAAGAGCATGAGCTCTTTCGGCGCGCGGGTGCCGTAGCCGAGCAGCTTGGTCATCAGGCCTTGGAGCTCGCTGACGAGCTCGTCGGCCGACATCAAGGTCGGGTCCTTGACGGGCTGGTCGAGCTCGAGGTCGAGGAACACCGCGTCGAGGTCAGTATCGATCGGGAACGCCCCGAGGTCGCGCAGCGCGGTGAGCTGACCCTTCACATCACCCGACGTCCCCGAGAGCAGGAGGCGCAGGAACGCGAGGCGCTGGGCTTCGGTCAGGCGGCCGGTGATGCCGAAGTCGAACAAGACGGTACGACCCGTCTCGTCGACGAGCAGGTTCCCGCCGTGCAAGTCGCCGTGGAAGACGCCGTAGATCATCGCCCCCTCGAGGCACGCGATGAGTCCGGCGTGCAGGACCGCGCTCGTGTCCACACCCGCGGCCTGCATCGACTCCACGTCGTCGAACGCGAAGCCGCGCATGCGCTCCATCACGAGCACCCGGCGGGTGACCAGCACGGGGTGAGGCCGGGGTACGACCATCGTGCGTTGATCGGTGGCCGCGAAGACCCGGGCGAGGTCGAGCATGTTCTGCGCCTCGAGCCGAAAGTCGAGCTCCTCGGTGACCTGCTCGGCGAACAGCTCCACCAGCGCCGGCGGGTTGGCCAGCGCGGCCACAGGGATCCGACCCACGAGGTGCGGGCCGATCCACGCGAGCGCACGCAGGTCGGCCCGCACGAGGGCGCCGACGCGGGGGCGCTGGACCTTCACGACCACGTCCTCGCCGGTGACCAGGCGCGCCGCATGCACCTGCGCGATCGACGCGGCCGCGATCGGGGCCTCGTCGAACTCGGCAAACACGTGGGAGAGCGGTGCACCGAGCTCCTGCTCCACCAGCGCGCGGATGTCTCGGAAGCGCTCGGGGGGTACCTGGTCGCGGAGGCGCTTGAACTCGTTCACGAGCTCGTCGGGGAAGAGCCCTTCGAACGCCGACACGATCTGCCCGAGCTTCACGTACGTGGACCCGAGGCGCTCGAACGCGAGCCGCAGGCGCCGCGAGATCCCCGCCCGCGACCGCGGCGTCCCCCGCTCGCGAACGCGCCAGACCACGAGCGCTCGAGCCAGCCCACCCAAGACCCGCAGCACGCGCCAAATGGGTGGCACCCGGCGACGCCGGAGCAAGCGCGCGGCCTCGACCGCGGTGCTCGCGCGCACGTCAGCGAGCGCGTCGCACCACTCCAAGCGATCGATCTCCACCACCCACGGGCCGACGTCGGTGAACGCGAACTCGGCCAGGTCTTTCCCGCTCATGGCCCTGCGGGCCGGGCCGCGCCTCTCCACTTCGGCGACCGGCTTCGGGCCGCAGGGTACCTGCGGCACGGACGGTCACCTCTGGGGACGGTCATGTGCGATCACCGTACGAGCCGGGACGCGGGCGTGCCCCCGTCCAAGGGGGGGTCGGACGAGGGCACGCTCGGGTGGGGGCCTGGTGGCCTTACCGGGGTCAACCCCGCGATGGGCCGGACCCTTCCCGCGGCGGGAACACCGCCTGGGCGTCAGGCTCGACAGCCCCAAGCCGACCACGAGTGACCCCGTGACACGTAGAGATCACGGGCGGCCAGGGCGTTCTGGTACGGGTCGAGGAAGTTCCCGCCGTAGCTCTGGATCGCCACGATGTGGCGGCCCAGCTGGAACAGGCCCTGGTGGTAGCTGCCTGCGCCGGCGGTGGGGACCCACCCAGACTCGCATTGGGACACGTTGAAGGCCTGCTTGACGACTGCAGGGCCGTACGGACCGAATGCCGCCTTGACCGCGTTGGCGACCAGGGCGGTCGGCCCGACGTACTTGCTGGGCCCGGCGCTCGGGCGGGGGCCACAGCCCGCCACGACGAGCACCGCGACGAGGACGGGGACCAGCCGTCCGGACCGGACGAAGCGCCGGTTGGGTGCACGGGCGGCGGTTGGCTGCCCCGCATGGGGCGGATGGTCGGACGCAGGCGTCGCGGTCGACGGGGGGCTGAACCGTCGGATTCGCATGCGGTGCTCCTTCCCTCGGACGCGCGCGCGCGACCGAAGAATTGGGATTTGAGGGGAGGAACTTCTCGAACCCTACGAAATCTGGCGCAAGAAGCTCCACCACGACCCTACCGAGGGTCCGCGGTGACTTCCGCATTTGGGCCATTCGAATCCCCCTGGCGTGGCCCATGTCACGCCACAAATCGGGGGAATGCGGACAAACCGCCCTAGGGGTGATGGTCGGCCAGCACCGCCATGGCCGCATTTCGTCCGTTCACGGCCATCACCGAGCCGCCCGGATGGGTGGCGGCTCCGCAGAGGTAGAGGCCAGGGACGGGGGTGCGGGGCGCAAACCGGTGTTCCCACATCTGGTCAGGCAGGCACTCGCCCTGGAAGATGTGGCCCCCCGTGAGGCCGATGCGCTCCTCCACATCCGGGGGGCCGAGCACCTGGCGCTCGACCACACAGTCGGCGATGTCGGGCGCGTGGGCGGCGATCACGCCGACGACCGCGTCGGCGATCTCCTCGCGACGCTCCTCCCACGTGCCGGTGGCCAGCTCGTAGGGCGCGTACTGGGCAAACACGCTCATCGTGTGCGAACCGGGGGGCGCGACCGACGGGTCGTACGGCGTCTGGAAGTAGAGCTCGCACCAGGTCGGCGCCGGCTCGCCGCCGCGGGCCGCGTCGCACGCCGCCTGCGCGGCATCGATCGAACATCCGATCACGACCTGGGCCCGGAACACGGTCGGATCACCACCCGCGGCCGTGAAGGTGGGAAGACGCGAGAGGGCACAGTTCAGCTTGATGACCGGGCTGGTAGTTCGCCACGCGCCGATCCGCCGCCCGAACTCGGCGTCGACCTCGCCGTCGATCAGGCTCAGCGTGCGCACCGGGTCGGCGTTGCTCACGATGACGGGCGCGCGGATCGCCTCACCCCCCTCGAGGAGCACACCTTCGCCCGGGACGATGGCCGCGACCGGCACGCCGGCGGCGATGACCGCGCCCGCGTCGCGCGCGGCGTCGGCCAGGCAGAACGCGACCCGCCCCATGCCCCCTTCCACGTAGCTCCAGCCGCCGAGCAGTCCGAGGCTGTGGTGCGCGTGGATCCAGGCGGTTCCCGGATCGCGCGGCCCGGCGAACGTGCCGATGAGGCCCTCCACGTGGAGCGCGGAGCGAACGCGCTCGTCCTTGACGTGCCGTTCGACCATGTCGGCGATCGGCGCGTCGAGCACGACTTCGAGCCCCTCCGTGTCGACACCGAACAGCTCCTCGAGCGCCGCTCGATCGGGCGCGTCACCGATCCAGGTGTCGCCACGAGGCCCGCGCCGCAGCGTGTCGCGGATCCGGTCGAAGAGTGCGTCGTACGCGAGATAGCCCTCCACGTCGGCCGGTGCCAGCGCTTCGAGCGACGGCAGGGTCTTGGCATCGTCGTGCCACTGGTAGAGCGAGGTCCCGTCGTCGAACGGCGTCCATTGAGTGGGCTCGGCGACGAACGTCCGGTAGCCGCGCTTGGCGAGCTCGAGCTCCTCGATGACCAACGGGTGCAGCAGACCGACGAGGTACGCGCACGGGCTCATCAGGTAGCGGTCGTCTGCGAACGGCTGCTCGAGCGTGCACGCGCCTCCGAGCTGGTCGCGGCGCTCGAGCACGAGCACCTGCTTCCCGGCTCGGGCGAGGTACGCCGCCGCGGTCAGGCCATTGTGACCACCGCCGACAACGATCGCGTCCCACACTCGGGCCGCGAGCTCGGCCACGGGGGACGGCAGCCCGACCTTGCCCATCACGTCGTACGTGCTCACGCCGTTCCGTTCAGTCCGGTGCCGGGGCGCGGCCCAGGTACGCAGCCGCGATGAGCCCCACGAAGTGGTGCACGGCATCCTCGCGCTCGAGGATCGGGCCAGGGCGGTACGCGCCGGACGCGAGCCCGCGCTGCACCGATTCGCACGCGGCCCAGTCCTGCCGGTTCGTGAGGTCCCACAGCTCAACGGCGCCTCCGATGTCGTCGACGTCGGGCTCGACCAACCATTCGCATTCCACGCGGGTCGTGCTCGGTGTCAACGGCTCGAACCGGTGCGTCAGGACATAGTCGGGATGCGCGCTCACAAGCAGGTTCGGGAGCACGGCGAAGTACCCGACGCGGCGCCGGGTGAGCTCGTCGAGACCCGGGTGGATGGCGCCGACGAGCTCGCCGGTCATGGACATGGTCTCGGCGCCGTCGCGCAGGTCCATCCATCCACCGACCCATGCAGGACCAGGCGCCAGGTTGTCGCCACTTTCCGGTGGGCTCACGCGGCACAGCTCGGGATGGATTCGTGGGCAGTGCAGGCACTCCTGGTAGTTCTCGTGCAGCACCTTCCAGTTGGCTTCGACCACGTACTCGCGCCGCTCGACCGCGACGAGCCCACCTGGGTCGTAGGGAGCGAGGATCTTGTCGAGACCGGCAAGTCCGCGCTCGAGCGGCGCGGCCGTACTACTCGCGTTGACGAACGCCCACCCGCGCCATTCGTTCGCGCGGACCTCGCCGAGCGCGCACGAGTCGGGGTCCCGCACGTCACCGCCGGTCACGTGCTTGAGCGTGCCGTCGAGTGCGTACGTCCACCCGTGGTACGGGCACCGGACCTGCGGTCGGGTGGCGGACTCACCGATCGCGAGGAGCTCGTGCCCGCGGTGCCGGCACACGTTGGCGAACGCGCGCAGCTGCCCGTTGTCGTCACGCACGAGCAGCCTGCTGCCCCAGCCCATCGAAGCAGCGCATTGCGAACCGGGTTCGGTATCGGGCGCACGACCCGTACACATCCACGCGGCGTCGAAGAGATGCTCGCGCTCCCACGCCAGCACCGCATCCTCGGTGTACGCAGCACCGGGCAGCATGCACGCTCGGCCCAGCGGTGCGAGCGCGCGCGCGATCTCGTCGGCGGGGAGGGGCGCCGCCGACCGACTCACAGCTGGCCGGCCTCTAGCGTTCTCTTGAGGAACTCAGCGGTTCGCTCGTTCTCGGGGGCGGTGAAGATCTGGCTGGGCGGGCCCTGCTCGAGGATCTTTCCCTCGTGGAGGTAGCAGACCGTCTTCGCGGCGTCGCGCGCGAACGCCATCTCGTGCGTTGCGACGATCATCGTCATGCCTTCTTGGGCGAGCTCCTTCATCATGAGGAGCACCTCGTTCACCAGCTCCGGGTCGAGTGCGCTCGTGATCTCGTCGAAGAGCATGAGCTTGGGCTGCATGGCGAGGGCGCGCACGATGGCAACGCGCTGTTGCTGCCCGCCGGAGAGGCTGTCGGGGTACGCGTCGGCCTTCTCGGTGAGACCGATCCGATCGAGCAGAGCGCGGGCGCGTTCCTCGGCGTCGTCATTCGAGAGCTTCAGCACCTTGCGCGGTGCGAGCGTCACGTTGTCGAGCACCGTCATGTGCGGGAAGAGGTTGTACGACTGGAACACGATGCCGACATCGCGGCGCAGTCGGTTGAGCTTGATGTCGTCTTGCAGCACCCGGCGGCCCAGGACGGTCACGGTCCCGGCGCTCAACGGCTCGAGTCCGTTCACGCACCGCAGGAGCGTCGACTTCCCCGAGCCCGAAGCGCCGATGAGGCACACGACCTCGTGCTCCCCGACGTCGAGGTCGATGCCGTCGAGCACGGTGTTGAACCCGAACCGCTTCACCAGCCCTCGGATCTCGACGATGGCGCTCATCCGGGCAATCCGCCCGTGCTCACGGGGGCGGCGGTGGGTGCACCTGGCCGACCTGTGGTGATCAGCATGCGGTTGCCGCCTTCCATGCGCCGCTGATCACGCCGGGCGAGGTAGTCGACGATGCGCGTCTGCGGGATGGTGATGATGAGGAAGCAGAGCCCGAGCCCGGTGACGGCCGACAGGTTGAAGGTGTTGCTCGCGTTGTTCCTCGCGACGTTGAAGCCTTCCAAGATCCCCGCCACGTTGAGGAGCGCGGTGTCCTTCTGCAGCCCGATGAAGTCGTTCATCAGGGGTGGGATCACCCTTCGGACGGCCTGCGGGACCACGACGTGGCGCATCGACTGCGCTTCGGACAGGCCCAGGCCGCGGGCGGCGGCGCGCTGGCTCCAGTGGATGCTCTCGATGCCCGCTCGGTACACCTCGGCGACGTAGGCCCCGTACACGAGGGTGATGGCGAGGATGCCGAGCACCACTGCCTGGTCGAAGTGCACACCGAGGAAGTCGAAGTCGATGTCGGCTGAGTCCTCGATGATGGGGAGCCCGGTGAGTGGGAGGCCGAACACGATGAGGTAGATGGTCACGATCGCCGGCAACCCGCGGAAGACGTCGACATAGGCGACCGCCAGCCAGCGCAGCGGGGCGGCCGCGCGCCCGGGAAGTCGCCGGGCGAGCGCCACGACGAGCCCCAACGCGAGCACGAACACCTCGGCGATGATGAACACGAGCACGTTGAGCATGAAGGCGTCGCGCACCACGCCGAACTCGAGCGGCTCGGCGGCGTTCTTCTCCAAGCCCAACACGCTGGAGATGTGGCTCCACGAGAAGAACGTGTTGGCGACGTCGACGAGACCGTCCCACGATGTCCAGACAGCAAGGCCGAAGACGAGCAGCGAGGCCAGGGTCACCCCGCCAACGGAGATCCGGCGAGCGAGGTGCGCTCGCTGCTCGTCGGCGAGCGGCCCGTCTACCTCGACGACGCGGGTCTCGGCTCGGCGGCCGTAGACCAGTGCCGCCACGCCCAGCGGCAGCGTCAGGCAGAACCACGCGAGGAAGCCGTTGTCGGTCTGGTCGGCCCGCAACGCCGCGATCGCGGCTCCGACCAACACGCCAACCACGACGGCGAGCGCGAGCGCGAGCGCGCGCACCGCGCGCCGGTGGTTCTCCGCGTTGATCGGGTCGCTTGCCCCGTCGTGCTTCTCAGGGGCCGCCACGGCCTACAGCTCGAGGTATGGAACCGTTCTCGGGTCGGCGCCGAACTCCGGTACCAGCCACTCCTCGAGGAGCGCCTCGAGCGTGCCATCGGCTTCGAGCGCCTTGATGACCTTGTTCACCTTGGGCCGAAGCTTCGAGCCTTTGGCGAAGATGGCGCCGTAGAAGCCGGACGTGGCCTTGAACTGACCGACCACTTCGAAGCCGGAGCCTGGTTGACCCGCCTGCGCGAGGAGGATCGACGTGTCGGTCATCGCGGCGTCGATCTGTCCTGCCGTCAGCGCGGCGAACATCTCCGTGGTCTCCCCGAAGAGCTTGACCGGCTCGTCTGGTTTCAGGCTCTTCTTCATGAAGGCGACGTGGGTCGAGCCGGTCTGCACACCCCACGTGAGCGTTCGCGCCGTCTCGACGTCGGGTACCTCAGTGCCCTCTTTGACCATGATCCCGTTGTCCGAGATGTAATAGGGCGTCGAGAAGTCGACAACCTTCTTGCGCTCCTTGGTGATGCTCGCCTGCGAGAGCGCGATGTCGAAGCCCTTGGCCTTACCGGCAACGAGACCGCCGAACGAGACGTTCTTGAGCTCGAAACCGTCGTACCCGAGGGCGTCGGCAAGCTCGCCGGCCAGCGCCCACTCGAAGCCGCCGTCGATCGTGTCGGGCGTGTCGCCGTTCCAGAAGCCAGGCGCAGGGAGGCTGGTGGCCACCTGCAATGGGCCCTTCCCACCGGCGTTGGCAGCCGGCGCGACCCCGAGCAGTAGCGCGAAGGTGCTGAGAACAACGATGAGCTTCCGCACGATTTCCCCCTCGGGTACAACCCTATGAACGCTGGAAACCTACTGCGATCGTCGGCCGCCCGCGCACGCGGGCGCTGGTAGGAGCCCCGGGCCAGGGCACCCGTATGCTCCATCGCGTGGCGGAGGCCGACGCCGACGCGATCGTCATCGGGGCGGGGCCGAACGGGCTGGTCGCCGCGAACTTGCTCGCCGACGCCGGTTGGCGCGTGTTCGTGCTCGAGGCACAGCCAGACCCGGGGGGAGCGGTTCGCAGCAGTGAGCTCGTGTCCCCCGGGTTCGTGGCCGACTGGGGGAGCTCCTTCTATCCACTCGGCTTCGCGTCGCCCGTGTTGCGAGGGCTCGGCCTGGAGGAGCACGGGCTTCGCTGGGTCCACGCGCCCCTCCCGCTCGCGCATCCATCGCCTGGCGGGTGTGCGTTCGTGGACCGCAACGACCTCGATGCGACGGCCGCATCGCTCGACGCGTTCGCCCCGGGAGACGGCGACACGTGGCGAACGCTCTACCGGCGCTGGACGAAGATCGGTCCGTCGTTCTTGGAGATGTTGCTCTCGCCGTTCCCGCCGGTTCGTGGCGCGTTACGAGTGGCACGCGCCGGCGGGGTGCACATCCCGTGGCTCACGCGGTACGCGCTGTCGTCGTTACGACGCGCCGTTCGTGGGTTCAAGGGCGAGGGTGGGCGCCTGTTGCTGGCGGGCAACACCTTGCACACCGACCTGGAACCCGATGCCGCGACCGGCGCGCTGTTCGGTTGGCTGCTCGCCTCACTCGCGCAGGATGTCGGGTTCCCCGTCCCGGAGGGTGGCGCGGGCCGACTGACCGACGCGCTCGTCGCACGCCTCACGGCGCGCGGTGGTGAGGTGCGTTGTGGCGTGAGCGTCACCAACATCGAGGTGCGCGGCGGAAAGGCCGTCGGCGTGCGCACCGCAGCAGGCGCCGAGATCACCGCGGGCAAAGCTGTACTCGCCGACACCTCCGCACCCGCGCTGTATCAGGGCCTGCTGGGCACCGAACGGCTTCCTTTGCGCGTACGACGCGGCTTGAAACGCTTCCGCTGGGACCACGCGACGGTGAAGGTTGACTGGGCGCTCGACGGCACCGTTCCGTGGACCGCTGAGCCAGCGCGGCGCGCGGGCACGGTGCACGTCACCGACTCCCTCGAAGACGTCAACGCATACTGCGACCAGATCAAGCACGGGCTCGTTCCCGAACACCCGTTTCTCGTCGTCGGTCAGATGACGACGACCGACCCGACACGCTCGCCCGCCGGCACGGAGACGCTGTGGGCGTATACGCACGTTCCCCAAGCGGTGCGAGGCGACGCGGGCGCCGGGATTACGGGGCGGTGGGACGACGCCGACGCGCAACGCGCCGCCGACCGCATCGAAGACGAGATCGAGCGCCGCGCCCCCGGCTTCCGCGCGCTCGTGCGGGGGCGCCACGTACTGACGCCGACGTCGTTCGAAGCACAGGACGCCAATCTCGTGGGCGGCGCGCTCGGCGGGGGCACGTCGGCACTCCGCCAGCAGCTCTTCCTGCGCCCGGTACCGGGGCTGCGCGGTGGTGCGCGCACGTTCGTCCGCGGCTTGTACCTCGCGTCGGCATCGGCGCATCCCGGTGGTGGTGTGCACGGCGCCTGTGGCGCCAACGCCGCCCATCTCGCCCTCCGCGACGCGTGACATTGACGGGTCAGCCCGTCGTTCTACTGAGGCGGGGCGTGGCCGTCCTCGGTCCCGTGGCGATCCCGGACCCTGTGTGCGCCACCTTCGGCCCGTAGAACCCCGAATCTGCGGGCGATCGGCAGCATCCGCGGCGCCGCGAGCAGTGGGCGGTACCTTCGAACGATGGCCAGGATGTGCGCGCGACCCGCATGCAACCTCCCCGCAGCAGCCACGTTCAACTTCGACGGCCTGAAGCGCGTCGTGTGGCTCGGCCCGCTCGACGACGCAGGTGCGCGCTCCGCCGGTGATCTGTGTCGCGCCCACGCCGATCGTCTCCGTCCGCCGGTGCACTGGGAGCTTCGGGACGTTCGTGAGGACGCACCCACGCGCATCGGACTTGCGGCGGGCATGAAGGCCGACGAAGCCAAGACCCCGTTGCTCGCACGCGCCTTCCGCGCCGCCAAGGCGGGGTAACCAGCTCTTCCAAAGAGAAATGGAAGAGTCGCGGGCTATGGCCCGCGACTACGGGACCCGGCGACGGATCGTCGGGCTGCTCTCGATCCTCGTCGCCTTCGACGTCGTTGTTGCCGTCGTCGTGCTCCTGGTGATCGGCTCGACCGGCGACGACGCCGAGCCGCGCCGACCTTCGACGCTCCCAGCATTCGTGGAGCCCTGGAAGCACCACCTGGAATCCGCGTTCAAGCGCGCGGCGCGTGAGAACGACCTGCCCGTCGCGCTCCTCGAGGCACTCGCGTGGCGCGAGTCGCGCTGGCGCGCCGAGGCATACAACCCCGATTCCGGCGCGGTCGGCATCGGGCAGCTGCTCCCGGAGACGGCTGTGTTCGTGGCCGGGGAGCTGCTCGGCGATCCGACCCTCGACCCGGCCGACGCTCAGGACAACATCCGCATGATGGCGCGGTACGTGCGTGCGCAGGTGGAGAGCTTCAACGGCGACCGGCGGCTTGCACTCGCCGCGTATCTCCAGGGTTCGACGTCGGTGCGAAATGACGGCGTCAGCACGACGACCGCGGCCTATCTCGCCGACATCACCGAGATCCGCAAGCGATTCGAAGCCGCGGCGCGCGGCAACCCCGGCAGCGCGCTCGATCCGCTCTCCTCGTAGCTCGACTAAGAACTGCACCCATGGACGACGTCGCGTGGCTGGACGCAACCGGCCAAGCCGCACTGGTGCGCGCGGGTGAGGTCACCCCCACCGAGCTGACCGAGGCCGCGATCGCCCGAGTGGCAGCACTGAACCCCGCGTTGAACGCAGTGATCTTCGATCGCAGCGAGAAGGCCCGAGCCGAAGCGGCTGACCCGGCGCTGCCGGACGGCCCGTTCCGCGGCGTGCCGTTCCTGCTCAAGGACGCCGTCGCGCACTCGGCGGGCGACCCGCATCACTGCGGCATGCAAGTGCTGAAGGACGCCGGGTGGGTGGAACCGCGCGACACCTGGCTCGTCGAGCGCTTCCGCGCCGCCGGCTTCGTCATCATCGGCAAGACCAACCTTCCTGAGCTGGCGGCTTCGGTGACCACCGAGCCGCTCGCGTACGGGCCGACCCACAACCCGTGGGACCTCGACCGCTCTCCCGGTGGGTCAAGTGGTGGCGCGGGCGCTGCGGTCGCGTCGGGCATGGTCGCGGTCGCGCACGGCAATGACATGGGCGGGTCGATCCGCTTTCCCGCGTCGATGTGCGGGGTGGTCGGGCTCAAGCCGACACGGGCGCGCAGCACGCTCGGCCCTGACTTCGGCGAGTACTGGGCGATGACCACACACGAGCACGTGCTCACGCGCTCGGTGCGCGACACGGCGGCGGTGCTCGACGCGATCAGCGGGCCGGGCGTCGGCGACCCCTACACGGCGCCGCCGCCTGTGCGTCCGTTCGCCGAGGAGGTCGGCACGCACCCGGGGCAGCTGCGAATCGGGTTCCGCACCGAGCGCACCGGCGGGCTGGGCCAGTCGCATGCCGATGGCGTCGCCGCCGTGCACGAGACGGTGAAGCTCCTCGAGGAGCTTGGGCACGTGGTGGAAGCCGCTCCGCTCGACGCGCTCGACGACCCGCGGTTCGGCGAGGGGATCGGCGTGCTCTTCCCCACGTTCATCGCGGGTGAGCTGGATCGTTGGAGCGCCAAGCTCGGGCGCGAGATCTCATCGACGGAGCTCGAGCCGTTCAATGCGATGCAAGTAGAGGTGGCGCGCACAATCACCGCATCGCAGTATGTGCATGTCGTCGAGGGTCTCCAGGCCTACGCGCGTCGTGTCGCGCAGTGGTGGGCTGACGGCCACGACATCTTCGTGACGCCGATGGTGCCCGACTCGACTCCAAGGCTCGGCGAGCTCAGCCCGGACGTTCCACTCGACAAGACGCTCGGACGGCTCATGACGATCACGTCGTTCTCGATGCCGTTCAACGTGACCGGACAGCCAGCGATCTCGCTGCCGTTGCACTGGGGCGGGGACGGGATGCCCGTCGGCGTGCAGCTCGTCGCCGCCTACGGAAGAGAGGACGTGCTCCTTCGCGTCGCCGCGCAGCTCGAAGCGGCGAAGCCGTGGCAAGACCGCCGCCCTCCCACATCCAGCAAGTGACGCTCAGGTTGAAATACGGCACCTCAGCGTCACTTGCTCGTGCCCTCTAGCCGGGTCGGAGCACCTGGCCGGGGCGCGCGCCGGTGTCTTCATTGTCGCGGCGGACGATCTGGCCGTTGACGATCAGCGCGACGTAGCCCTGCGAGTCGACGACGAATCGGCCGCCGCCGGCCGGGAAGTCCTGTGACCAGCGCGTGGCACCCGATGAGAGGCGCGCCGGGTCCCACACGACGACGTCCGCGAACGCGCCGGGCCGGAGCATCCCGCGGTCGGTGAGGCCGTACATCGCGGCGGGGATTCCCGTGAGACGCGCGACCGCCTGCTCGATCGGAAGTGAACCAGGAACGAACTCGGTGAACAGGCGGGTCGTGTAGTCGACACCGCAGTACGACGTGAGGTGCGCGCCGGCGTCGCTGCTCCCCGGCAACGTAAAGGGGTGGGCCACGATCTCCGCCGTCGCCTCGTGGTTCCGGCGGCCGGGGGAACCACCGAGCGTGAACGTGGTGCGGAGATCTTCGGCCAGCGAGGCGTCGAGGAACGCGTCGAGGTCGTCGCCCGAACTGAGCAGCGAGCGCAGCTCGGGAACGGTCTTGCCGACCCAGTCGGAGTGGTCGTCCGCACGCGCCACCTTCACGTTGTCCCACTTGAACACGAAGGCCCGACCGGTGGGATCGGCGAGCTCGGCTCGCATGACCTCGCGGTGCGCCGGGTCATTGAGCTTTGCCGCCCGCTCGACCGGTGGGAGCGTGAGTATCTCGCGGAACGACGCCATCTGGTCGAACAAGAACGTGTCGTGCAGCGCGAAGAACACCTGTAGCTGTTGGGTCGCCGACTGCGGGTAGATCCTGGCGCCTTTGCGATGCGCCCCGTCGACGAACTCGAGGACGCGCTTCCAGGTGTCGGGCATGGTCGGCAGGTGCTGGACCGGGTTCACGTTCATCACCGTCCGCGACGCGTCGCACATCGCGAGCATGAGCTCACGATCCTCGTCGGTGTACCCCTCCAGGTTCGACCAAGGGATGAACTCGATGACCCCATGCGGCGACTCGCCAACCACGGTGGCAAGCGCGATCAGCTCATCGCGCGTCGCGAGGTTCGACGGCACGGGTTGGCCTTCGTGGTCCGAGTGGATCTCGAGCTGTGACGAGGTGAAGCCGACCGCGCCGTCGGCGAGCGCGCCGCGCACGAGGTCGCCCATCGCGCCGATCTCCTCGTCGGTCGCGGCCCGCGTGCCGGCCTCCTCGCCCATCACATGGCGCCGCACAGCTGAGTGGCCGACCTGGAACCCGGCGTTCACCCCGATGCGGCCGGTGAGACCTGCGGCGAACTCGGAGAGCCCACCACCTCCGAACGTGACCCCGGCCGCGAGCGTCTCCGGGCTCATCCCCTCCACGCGGCTGAGCATCTTGAGCAGCCACGGCACGTCGTCGGGCTTCGCGGGGAAGAGGGAGAACCCGCAGTTGCCGCAGATCACCGACGTCACGCCGTGCCACGACGACGGCGACGCGGTCGGCTCCCAGTGCAGCTGCGCGTCGTAGTGCGTGTGGATGTCGATGAAGCCCGGCGCGACCACGCAACCGTCGGCATCCACGACTTCGCGAGCGTCCTCGTCGACCTCCCCGACCTC
Source organism: Acidimicrobiia bacterium (assembly GCA_040881685.1). NCBI lineage: Bacteria > Bacillati > Actinomycetota > Acidimicrobiia > Acidimicrobiia bacterium. The sequence continues at coordinate 66,202 of JBBECS010000043.1, forward strand.
GACCACGCGACCGTCGCGCACGCCGACGTCGGCGGTGATCGGTGGCGCGCCACTACCGTCGACGACCGTCCCACCGCGGACTACGAGATCGAGCATCCCCCACCCCCCATGGGTGCGTCCCTCACCCGGCTATTCCGGGCTGAAAGACGCATCCTTATGCCACTAGGGAGTCGACCAGGTGCTCGATGCCGTAGAGGCGCACGGCGTTGGTGCCGAACAGCTTCGCCCGCTGGTCGGGCGTCATGTCTTCGGTGTGCTCGCGCAGCTCGTCGACGACACCCGGGTACTTGGCGTCGGAGTGTGGGAAGTCAGATGCCCAGATCAAGTTGTCGGCTCCCGCGAGGTCGGCCATCGCGCGCATCGAGTGCTCCCCCGGGTCGAAGCTGATGACGCACTGGCGCCGGAAGTACTCGGCTGGCGTGAGCGACAGCGGCTTGCTGAGTGCCCAGTCGTACGCCTCCATGAACTCGTCCATGCGGTCCATCCAGTGCGCGATCCAACCGCCGCCCGACTCGAGCACCGCGACCTTGAGCGTCGGGTGACGTTCGAGGACACCCGCGTACACGAGATTGGCGAGCTGGAGGTACTGGTCGAAGAAGAGGATGAGCGCGTGATGCGTGCCCGGCGCCATGAGGTCGCCCATGCGCTTGCTCGCGCCCTCCATGTCGAACATGCCCGCGCCGTGCAGGCCGAGCGGGATGCCGTGCTCCTCGAGCGCGTCGTACATCGGGTCGAACGCCGGGTCCCAGAGCTGGCGCCCGAGCGCCGGGTTCGGTCGAACCACGCCCGCGCGCAAGCCGAGCTCCGCGATGCGGTGCACCTCGTCCGCGGCCGCGGCTGGGTTCTGCGCGGGGAGCATCCCCGAGCCGACGAGACGGTCGGGCGCGGCGGAGCACCACTCGGCCATCCAGTCGTTCCACACCTGGTGGCACGCGACCGCGAGCGCGGGGTCCTTGATGCCACCGAGCCCCTGACCGAGGCCGCAGTACAGGACCGCGATCTGCATGCCCTCCTCGTCGAGCACCTTCACGCGTTCGTGCGGGTCGAACCCGGCCGGGTTCTGCTCCTCGTAGCGCAGTGCGTTGCCGAAGTTCTGGTTGAGCTTCGTGCCCGCGTTGCCGAGTCCCGCAAGCCCCATCGGGATGCCGACGCGGTCCTCCACCCAGAGCTGCTGCGTCTCCAGCTTGTCGCTCCAGATCACACGCGGTCCGACCTCACGCATCGCCGCGGGCAGGTTGCGCTCCCACAAGTCCATCGGCTCGCACACGTGGCCGTCGGCGTCCACCACCATTGGGCCATTGCCGTTCTCAGGCATCGGGTCTCCTCTTCAGCCGAGTCGCAACGCGACGAGTGCGGGGGGCTCCGACGCGCCGACCGGGACGAGGATCGTGTCACCGAACACTGCGGGCCATCCATTGATCGGACCGCCGGCCTTGTACGTGAACAGCTCATCCCCGGTCTGGCGGTCCAGTGCGTAGAACGTGCCGTCGTTGGTCGACGTGAGCACGATGTCGTTCACTACGGTCGCGCCGCCGAGGTTCATGCCGTTGGGGAGGGCGTGCTCCCACAGGATGTCGCCGGTCGCGGCGTCGATCGCCACGAGCAGGCCTTCGCCGCCGCCGAGGTCGAAGTCGCTCACGAAGTTCGGAGTGTCGGGCAGGTAGATCGCGTCGTTCTCCACGACCGGGACGTAGATCACGCCCTCGTGGTGTGCCATCGGCGTGATCACGCCGCCGAGCGGACCGGGCGACACGCGCCGCGGCGTCGTGAGCTCCTGCAAGTCGTCATTCAGGTGGGTGCCGACCGGTGTCTCCCAGACCGGGTCACCGGTCTTCGCGTCGTAAGCGAAGACGATGCCGAGCTTCCCGGAGGCGATGACGAGCTGCTGACCGTCGGCGTCGTCCACGAGCATCGTGAGCTGGAGGTCGTGGTCGAACAGGTCGTGCGGGTTGGCCTGCTGATACCAGCGCAGCTTCCCGTCGCGGAGGCCGACCGCGACCACGCTGTCGCTGTAGAGGTTCGGTCCCTTCCGGCTCGTGCCGCCGGGGAACTCGTTGGTCCCCGGCCATGGCGCGGGGTTGCCGATCCCCCAGTACGCGATCCCGCGCTCGAGATCCACCGCCGGCGGGTACCACGCGCCACCGCCCGCGTTCACGTCATTGCTGCCCCACAGCGACTTGCCCTTCACCGTGTCGAACTTCCACACGCGCTTGCCGGTGCGTTGATCCAACGCCTGGATCACACCGCGCACGCCGGCCGGGAAGTCCTGCTCGGCGATGTTGCCCGGGAAGGTGCTGAGCAGCACGAGACCGTCCACCACGGTTGGCTGGATCGAGACGCCGTCCTGCGGATGCAGGTTGACGTTGCGAGACCACACTTCCTCGCCCGTCTCGAGGTCGAGTGCCACCACCCGGCCGCGCCCGATGACGGCGAACGCCTTGTCGTAGCCGACACCGATGCCGTTCGGCCCGATGACGGGATCGTCGTAGTTCTTGGACCACTTGACGCTTCCGTCCGCGAGCGACAGCGCCCACACATTGCTCGTGAGATCCTGCGCGTACACCGTGTCGCCGACGATGAGCGGGGTCGACGCGTAGTTGCCGAACAGGCCCCGACCCGGCATCTCCTTCGACCACGCTTCGGTCATTGTCGCCACGTTGGCCGCGGTGATCGTGGAGTCGGTGGTAGCGCGGCTGTTCGCATAGTCGCGGTGCGGCAGCGCCCACTCGCCGAGGTGCTCGGTGACGTCGGGTGGGACGGCGGTCTCACCCCGTCGGGTCGCCGCCGGTGCGGCCGCCGTCGTCAGCGAAATGACGAGCGCGGCACCGGCGAGCAGCGCAAGTGCTCTCGCCCGATCTTGCCGTACCGGCGTCGTCACCCGAACCCTCCGATCGCGGACGGCGGTCAGCGTAGGGCGGGTGGCGGACTCAGTGCCTCACAGCGCGTTGTCTGCGAACGTGTTGCAGCCTTCGCGATTGCCCGTGCGGTAGCCGCGAGTGAACCACTGCTGGCGCTGGCTCGACGAGCCATGCGTCCACGACTCGGGGTCGACGCGCCCGGTCGCCGACTCTTGGATGCGGTCATCACCAACGGCCGCGGCCGCGTCGAGACCGATCTTGATGTCGTGGTCGGTGAGCTTGGAGATCAGCCGCGTCTTCACCGCGTTCGCGGCCCACACGCCGCTGAAGCAGTCGGCCTGCAGCTCGAGCCGCACCGAGCCCGACTTCGGGCCCTGCGCGTTGCCGACTCGGTCGTTCGTGCCGAGCAGGTTCTGCACGTGGTGGCCGTATTCGTGCGCGACCACGTACGCCTCCGCGAACGGGCCACCCTCGGCACCGAACTGCGTCTCGAGCTCGTCGAAGAATCCGAGGTCGATATACACGAGCTCGTCGAGCGGACAGTAGAAGGGGCCGACGGCCGACGACGCGACACCGCAGCCCGTCGACACCTGCCCGTCGAAGAGGACGGTGTCGGTCTGCTCGTACTGCCCAAGCTTGTTCGACCAGTAGCGATTCACCGAGTTGACGATGGCGACGATGCGGCAGTCCTGCTGCTCGTTGGCGTCGGCACCGGTCTGGCACTCGGCCTCGAGCTCTGAGTTGTCTTCGCCTTGGAACCCGCCGCCGCCGTTGCTCGATCCTGATCCCGAGAGGTCGATGCCGCCGACGAGCCACAGGATCAACAGGATCACGATGACGACCACGAGCCCGACGAGGCTGAAGCCGCCGCCGCCGCCCGGGTACCGACGGCGGCGTCCGTAGCCACTGCGTCCGAAGCCCCCGCCGGAACCACTCCTCTCGAACCCGCCGGCGCCGAAACCACCACCGCCGCCGCCACCACTACCGCGACGGTCGGAGACCTGCCCTGTGTCGAGGCGCGCCTTGCGTCGAAACTTCACCGACGTGTTCTACCCCGGTGGGTGACCCCCGGGTCTCGTCGTGCGCCGAGCGGCCCGGCGAGGGCATGCTGCCGTCATGGCTGACTCCGTGAAGACCGTGGCAATGCTCGCCCCGATGGTGCCCGAGCTGGCGCCGTTGAAGAAGAAGATCCCCCTGACCAAGGTCGACCCCAGCAACGGCGCGTACACACACGAGGGCCAGGTGGGCTACGTGCGAGTGGTCGCGGTCATCACCGGAATCGGCACACAGCCGGCCAAGGAGACGACCGAGCGCCTGCTCGACGGGATCAAGGTGGACCACCTGATGGTGGTCGGGATCGCCGGCGGCATGGGGCCGTCGGTCGAGATCGGCGACCTCGTCATCCCCGAGCTCGTCGTCGACGAGGCGACCGGCAAGGAGGTGCGCCCGAACGTGCTCGAAGGCTCCAAGCCCCGCGGCACGATCGTCACGTCGGACCGGTTCGGCTACGACGACGTCACCAACGCCAAGTTCATCGCCGACGGTGTCGTCGGCGTGGACATGGAGACGTCGGCCGTCGGCATCGTGTGCGAAGCGCGCGGCGTGCCGTGGTCCGCGTACCGAGGCATCAGTGACCGCGGCGACGACGACTCCGTGGACGTCGAGGTGCTCAAGCTCGCCGGTGCCGACGGCTCGGGCGACGGCAAGGCGCTGATGAAGTACCTACTGCGCCGCCCGTGGAAGATCTTCTACCTCGCCAAGCTCGGCAAGGGAACGTACAAAGCGGTCAACGTCGCCGCCGACGCGGCGATCGCGGCATGCAAGGGCGTGTGATCCGAGGAGCTCGCGTCGCGCCCACTACTCGCCCACTGCCCCGTCGATCCGCTGGCGGAGCAGGTCCGCATGGCCGTTGTGTCGGGCGTACTCCTCCACCATGTGGATCAACACCCAGTGCAGCGAGATCGCGCCGCGCCAGCGTTCGTTCCCGGTGACGTCGAGATCGCTTGCGTCGGCCACGAACTGATCCGCGAACGCGACCTCGGACCGCCAGGCGTCCCACGACTCGGCGACGACCGCGGGGTCGGGCACTGCACCATCAAAGTCTCCATCGGGGAGGGCGTCAGACGAGAAGAGCGCCGGAGCATCCTGCCCCGACATCACCTCACGGAACCAGAAGCGTTCGACGTCAGCCATGTGACGCACCAGCCCGAGCAACGACAGCGTGGACGGCTCGACCGCGCGACGGGCGAGGTCGGCGACGTCGAGGCCCGCGCATTTCAGCTCCAGCGTCTCGCGCTGCCAGCGCAGGAACCCAAGGAGCGCCGCGCGCTCGTCCCCCAGGAGGGGCCCCTCGGTGCGAGGGTGGTTCTCGGAGTCGATGGACATGCCGGCAATCATCGGCGATCCGCGCCGAGATCCACGACAGATTTCCAGTGGTGCCGTTACCGGCTCATGTGCAGCGCGCTCGGAGGGAGTCGAACCCCCAACCTTCTGATCCGTAGTCAGATGCTCTATCCATTGAGCTACGAGCGCCGGGTATGTCGAGTGTACGCGACCGCTTCGTGACTGGCGCCGGTGTTGGCCCGTAGGGTTCGGCCGTGAGCATGCCCGGGATCATCGACGCCGACGGGCACGTCTCGGAGCCCCCCGAGATGTGGATGGAGCGACTCGCGCCGGAGCACCGCGCGTACGCGCCCCGCTTGATCCGTGACGAGGTGGGACAATGGCGCTTCCTCATCGCCGGTGCGCTCATTCCGCCGGTGCCGACACCGAAGGAGTGGGGCACTCGTGCGCGGCCCGCGGGCGGTTCGGACCCGAAGGCGCGTCTGGTCGACATGGACAGCGAAGGCATCGAACGCTCGGTCCTGTTCACGACGACGGGTCTCTTCTTCGGCGGGATCGAGCACGACGAGGCCCAGATCGCCTTGTGCCGCGCGTACAACGACTGGCTGGGTGAGTTCTGCGCCACCGACGCGGATCGGCTCATTGGCGTCGCGATCGTTCCGCAGAACGACGTGGTGGCCACCGTGGCCGAGGCGCGCCGCGCGATCACCGAGTACGGGTTCCGCGCTGTGATGATCCGGCCCAATCTCATCCGTGACCGGAGCCTGCACCACCCCGCCTACGAGCCCCTCTGGCAGCTGATGGAGGAGCTCGACGTGACGGTCGCGGTACACGAGGGGACGACACAGAACGTCGTGCAATCCGGCATCGACCGCTACGAGAGCTTCGCCTTCCGGCACGCGTGCTCACACCCGCACGAGCAGCAGTTCGGCTGCCTCAGCCTCATCTGCGGCGGCGTGCTCGAGCGCCACCCGGCGCTGCGTGTGGTGTTCCTCGAGTCGGGGTGCGGGTGGGTGCCGTACTGGCTCGAGCGTCTGGACGAGCACATGGAGAAGTGGTCATTCGCGACCACCCCACTGCCGCACGAGCCGTCGGAGTACTTCGCACGTCAGTGCTTCGTGTCGACGGAGCCCGACGAGCGCACGCTGCCCGCCGCGATCTCAACGATCGGCGACGACAACATCGTGTTCGCGTCCGACTATCCGCATCCCGACGGGATCTTCCCCGGCGTCGTCGCCGCACTCGCTGATCGTCCCGACCTCAGCGACGAAACCAAGGCCAAGATCCTGGCGACGAACCCGGCATGCTGTTTCGGGTTCGCGTAGCGCCGCTGCTCCTACGCGACGACCTCGATCACGACCCCAGCGACCGGAGCCAGCTCGACGCAGTCGTTGTCCTCGGCGTACCGCAGCCCTTGCACGTTCAGCAGCTGGACCGGATCCGAACCGAGCGGGAACGGTCCCCAGTGCCACGTGCCGCGATGGAGCACGAACGCGTCCTGAGGATGCAAGACAAAGGCGCGCACCGCATCGATATGGCCCGGGTCGGAGAAGTCGATCTCCGCGGGCGCGACCGCCACGATCGCGTCGCAGTTCAGCGGCATGAGCGCCTGCGTGTGCGTGGCGTGGCGAAACATGCGGTCGCACACCGCTCCGTTCTCCGTGTGCTCGACCTCGTCATAGGTGTGCGCGATCACGTTCAAATGCGGATCGGCCCACTCGAAGTTCAGCGTGTGGTCGCCGTCGGCCGGGTTGGTGTCGGCCACCGGCAGCCACCCGAACGGCGCCCACGCCTCGGCCGCGACGGGTTGGGCGTTCAGGGTGATCATCGGCACCTGCATCACGGGGAGTGTACGGACGCGTTGCCAGAGGCGAACGGCCGCGGTGCAGGTATTCGGGTGGCTTCGCCATCCGAATACCGGTGGAGACGGAGCCTGCGGAGTCGACCAGACGTGCAGGTATCCTGCGACGCAGTGAGCCGTGGCCCGAGCGGCCGGGCCCGGAGGCCAGGAGCGGAAAATTGGACGTGCGGTCGATCGAAGACGTGGCGCCGGTGGTGGAGCACAACGGCACGGTTCCGGTCTGGTGGCTGGTGAACCCGCGCGAGATGAAGGAGATCACCGACGGCGGCTTCCTCGAGCTCGTGAGCGAGTTCGAGGTGGCAGGCGGCGGCCTCGTCGACCCGCACTCCCACCCGACCCATGAGTTCTATTACGTCACCTCGGGGCGAGGACTCATGACGATCGACGGCGAGGAGCGCGAGATCACCCAAGGTGACCTCGTCCACATCCCGCCGAACCTGGTGCACAGCCTGCGACCGGTCACCGACAACGCACCGATCCACTGCTTCTGCTTCGCCGTCGGGTGCAAGGACGCCGGCGAGATCGACT